>NZ_JBKOOL010000351.1:0-1006 GCF_046764065.1 Nocardia sp. NPDC002869 | reverse complement strand
GCTCCTGTTCGAACTCGACCATCTGGCCACCCGCGCCCGCCGGCACGCCGAGAACCTCATCGTGCTCGGCGGTGAGCAGCCGGGCCGCCGCCGGCGTAAACCGGTTCCGCTGTGGGACCTGGTCCGGGGTGCCGCGGCGGAGAGTCAGGACTACACGCGTATCCACACCGGCCGGATTCCCGATCTGAAGATCACCGGTCCGGCCACCGCCGACCTCATCCACCTGCTCGCGGAGCTGATGGAGAACGCGACGACCTTCTCGCCGCCGGAAGCACGCGTCGAGGTATCGGCCGCCGTCGTCGGCCGCGGCGTGGCGGTCGAGGTCGCCGATCGCGGTCTGGGTATGTCGGCGGAGGACATCATCGGACGTAACGAGCTGCTGTCCGCACCACCGGATTTCGGGGTGGCCGCGCTCACCGGGGAGACCCGTCTCGGACTGTTCGTGGTGGCCACCCTGGCGGCGCGCCACGGTGTCACGGTGCGACTGGCGGATTCGGTCTACGGCGGAATCAAGGCCGTGGTGGTGATCCCGGCCGCGCTCCTGGAGACCGGGGGCGCCACCGAATCGCCCGCCGAACCGGCCTACGCCACGGCGATCACTGCCGCTTCCCCCGGCACCGCGCCGGGTGAGAGCGCTGCCGCGCAGCCGCAGGCCGCCGCCGCGCCGCCGGTGGCCACCGCACCCGGTGACGGCACCCGTCCCGCGCTCCCGCGCCGACGCCGACAGCTTGCCGAACCGGAGGCCACGGAAGCGCCGGTCACCGAGGAGACCCCGCGGACGCGCACACCGGAACAGGCTCGCAATCTGATGGCCGCCATCGAAGGCGGCACCCGGTCGGGACGCCACCCGCGTCCCGATCCGACCGCGGCCGATCGGCCTCGACAGGAAGGCGACGATGACAACCCCTCCGCGCACTGATCTGAGCTGGTTGCTGGAAGAACTGGTGAGCGGATTGCCGGACGCCGAGTCCGCGGTTCTGCTGTCCACCGACGGACTGCTGATGGG
>NZ_JBKOOL010000350.1:0-1011 GCF_046764065.1 Nocardia sp. NPDC002869 | reverse complement strand
GAGGCCCCTGTGGTGGGTACCGGGATGGAGTTGCGGGCGGCGGTGGATGCCGGTGATGTCGTGGTCAACGACAAGCCCGGTGTGGTCGAGGAAGTGTCGGCGGATTATGTGACGGTGATGGCCGATGACGGCAGCCGTAAGTCGTATCGGATGCGGAAGTTCGCGCGGTCGAATCAGGGCACGTGTGCCAATCAGCGGCCGATCGTGGACGAGGGCCAGCGGGTCGAGCGCGGTCAGGTGTTGGCCGATGGTCCGTGCACCGAGAACGGTGAGATGGCCCTGGGCAAGAACCTGCTGGTGGCGATCATGCCGTGGGAGGGTCACAACTACGAGGACGCGATCATCCTGTCCCAGCGGTTGGTGGAAGATGATGTGCTGACCTCGATCCATATCGAGGAGCACGAGATCGATGCTCGTGATACGAAGCTGGGTGCCGAGGAGATCACTCGCGATATCCCGAATGTTTCCGATGAGGTCTTGGCCGATCTCGACGAGCGGGGGATCGTGCGGATCGGTGCCGAGGTGCGTGATGGTGACATTCTGGTCGGGAAGGTCACCCCGAAGGGTGAAACCGAGCTGACCCCCGAGGAGCGGCTGCTGCGGGCGATCTTCGGTGAGAAGGCGCGTGAGGTGCGTGACACCTCGCTGAAGGTGCCCCACGGCGAATCCGGCAAGGTCATCGGTATCCGGGTGTTCTCGCGCGAAGACGACGACGATCTGCCTCCCGGCGTCAACGAATTGGTCCGGGTGTATGTGGCGCAGAAGCGCAAGATCCAGGACGGTGACAAGCTCGCCGGCCGGCATGGGAACAAGGGTGTGATCGGCAAGATCCTGCCGACCGAGGATATGCCGTTCATGCCCGATGGCACGCCGGTGGACATTATTTTGAACACCCATGGTGTGCCGCGTCGTATGAATATCGGGCAGATCCTGGAAACCCACCTCGGCTGGATCGGTAAAGCCGGCTGGGAAGTCGATGTCGCCGCCGACGGCACCCGTCCGGATTGGGCG
>NZ_JBKOOL010000349.1:0-1016 GCF_046764065.1 Nocardia sp. NPDC002869 | reverse complement strand
GTCCCTGCCGCTGATGCGGTCGCGGCTCCGGTTCCGTGCGCGATGTTCTGTGAGGACCGCCCGCTCTCGGCCAAGGACTGCACCATGTTCTGCGCTGAGCCTCCGGTGCCGCCCGCCGACGCTCACGGTTGCCGCCTGATGTGCGACCTGGGTAAGCCGCAGGGTCAGGGGGTGGCGTGATGATCTCGCCTGACCTGCTGATCGTCGGTGGCTCGGCTGCCGCAACTGCGTTCACCATGTGGCGGTGGCGTCGCCTCGACGGTGTCATCGACCGTGCTGCGGAGCAGGGCGCTGGTGTTCCGGTGGAACTGGGGCCGGCTGCCTCGATCGTCACCGATTCCGCTCAGCTGGCCCTGATGTGGCCTGCCCTCGGGCTGGGGTCGCCGCAGACCGGCTACCCGAACATCACCACGGCCACGCTGACCGATGCCGGGATGCTGGTAGAGGTCCAGATGCTGGGCGGCCAGTCCCTCCAGTCTTGGGCCAGCGACGCCACCCGCGAAGCTCTGGCCGCCTACTTCGCGGTTCCGGAGGTCCGGGTGAGCAGTCCGTCTCCCGGGTTCGTGCACCTGGAACTGCGCACCGTGGACCTGCTCGCCGATCCGGCACCGGTCACCGGTCTGCTGGCCTACGAGGTGGATCTGGAAGCGGTCCCGGTCGGGGTGACCGAAGACCACGATGTCTGGCGGCTGCGGGTCATGTACTCCCACATCCTCATCGCCGGCGCCACCGAGTCGGGCAAAGGCAGCGTGCTGTGGTCGATCGTGAACGGCCTCGGTCCCGCGATCAAAGCCGGACTCGTCGACATCCTGCTCGGTGACCCCAAGGGCGGCATGGAATTCGGGCGCGGTGAGGGCCGGTTGTGGACTGATTTCCAGTGGACCGCTGACGGCATCATCACCATGTTGAAAACCGCTGAGGCGGAGATGCAGGAACGTGCGGCCCGGTTCAAAGCCGCGGGTATCCGCAAGTTCACGCCGAGTATCGACGAACCGCTGAAGGTCATCATCATCGAC
>NZ_JBKOOL010000348.1:0-1028 GCF_046764065.1 Nocardia sp. NPDC002869 | reverse complement strand
GGCCTCGAGACTCGCGCCTGCGGCGCATGCGCTTCGAGGCCGAAACGGCGAGACGGGCCTCAACCCTTCGAGGTGTCTCGCAACACTCGACGCAGGTGGTCGCGTTGGTCGACGGAGGCTTGATCCCGGGGCCGACCTCGGAGTATGGGTGGTGTTACCGGTGACACGGGCTATCCCTCGGTGAACTACTACAGAGGATCGTCTACCTTTAGGGCGTGAGCATTCTCGAGACGGTGGCGATTTTCGCCGGTATCCCATTGGGGATCTACCTCATAATCGCTGGTTTGTCGTACCTCGGTAAGCCGCTGCCCGGTGAGAAGCCGGTCCACTTCGATATGAGCAAGAAGTGGACGGCCGCCCCGGTGCTGTGGAGTGCCACCGATGAGGTGACCGGTCACGGTCACTCCTATGACGCCGGTGAGTCGTCGCACGGCTCGCATGTGGCGTTCGATGCCCTCGAGGCACCCAAGGAAGCGTTGATCGGAGGCCGGGCAAGTGGCAAGTACTGAGTGGCCGGCGGTGGTCGAGTCCGAACTGCCGCGTGGATACGCGCTCACCAGCAGCGGCCGGGTCTCCGGGGTGCACGAGGCCGGTGACGTGTTCAAAGAGGCGCCGTTCGACAACAACGAGCGGCTGGCCATGGACAATGTGCTCACCGAGGCCACTCGGGCGACCAAGGTCCGGTTCAACGTGTTCATCGGCGATCTAGGCGTGGATCCCACGGCCACGACGGACGCGCTGTTCCCCACCACCCCGGAGGCCGCACGTTCGGTGCTCATCGCCGTCTCCCCGAACGACCACGCCGTGGAGGTCCGCTCCGGGAGGGATGTGGCCGAGCGCGCGAACGACCGGGTGTGCCAGCTCGGGGTCACCGCCGCGTTGAGTTCGCTGCGACAGGGCGAGCTGATCGACGGGCTGATCTCGGCGGTGCGGGTGATGGCCGCCGCCATCGGCCGCTGACACCTTCCGGCCGATGGCCGGGACCGCTCGCAGAGACAACAACGGCGCGTCCCCCCCGGGTGGGCGCC
>NZ_JBKOOL010000347.1:0-1049 GCF_046764065.1 Nocardia sp. NPDC002869 | reverse complement strand
TCACGCCGAGTATCGACGAACCGCTGAAGGTCATCATCATCGACGAATACGCGGCCCTGTCGGCGTTCGCCACCCGCGAGCAGGTCAACGAAGGGCTGCGGCTGCTCGGCCTGATCCTGACCCAGGGTCGCGCGGTCGGCTACAGCGTGATCGTCGCGTTGCAGGACCCGTCCAAGGAGAACATGCCCAACCGGCAGTTGTTCTCGGTCCGTATCGGCCTGCGTTTCGACGAACCGACACAGACGACCATGGTTCATGGCCAGAGCGCCAAGGACCGCGGTGCGCGCTGCCACGAGATCCCCGACACCACTCCCGGTGTCGCCTACGTCGGCCAGGACGGCTCGAACGAGTTCCGGCGGGTCCGTGCCTTCTGGGTGTCTGACGACGACATCGACCGAATCGTCGACGCCTATTCCCCGGCTCAGCCGGACCTGTCCCCGAAAGCCGACTACTCCGGCTTCGACCCTGACGACCTGGGCGACGAGTCCGGTCCTCTCGCGGCATGACCCGCGGCCAATCCACCAACTGTGAACGGAGTAAAACCCATGGCCCGCAACACGATCCCCGCCGATGTGATCGACCTGTCCGCCCGCCGCCGCTGCGCCCTGGAACGCGCCGGACACGACCCGGTTTCGGTCGCGGTGGGCATGTTCGCCGATACCGGACAGCTGCCCGGGTGGGACTTCACCACCTACCACGACGACGACGGTTCCGGGTGGGCGGCATGACCAGCACTCCGGCCACCAATGAGCCGAGCGAACGCCCCCGCCTCGTCGTGCAGGCCACCGACCACACACCCCGCAAACAGTCCCGCCGGGCCCGCAAGAACCTGAACGAACCGTGCCCCGGCCAACTCGATCTCTTCGACCTGGAGAACCCGACATGAACACCACCACCCTGACCACCGGCAGCACTACAGCCACGGTCACCACCGGCTCCCAGCGTCGGCGTGACCCGTTCGACCTGCTCGGCCTCGCGATCCTGAACACCGGCTGGTACTCGATCATCGGTGCCGGGGTCGCGGTCCACTGGGCACTCCTGTTCCCGCC
>NZ_JBKOOL010000346.1:0-1061 GCF_046764065.1 Nocardia sp. NPDC002869 | reverse complement strand
GGCGGGAACAGGAGTGCCCAGTGGACCGCGACCCCGGCACCGATGATCGAGTACCAGCCGGTGTTCAGGATCGCGAGGCCGAGCAGGTCGAACGGATCACGCCGACGCTGGGAGCCGGTGGTGACCGTGGCCGTGGTGGTGCCGGTGGTCAGGGTGGTGGTGTTCATGACGGGTTCTCCAGGTCGAACAGGTCGAGTTGGCCGGGGCAGGGTTCGTGCAGGTTCTTACGGGCCCGGCGGGACTGTTTGCGGGGTGTGTGGTCGGTGGCCTGCACGACGAGGCGGGGCCGTTCGCTCGGCTCGTTGGTGGCCGGGGTGCTGGTCATGCCGCTCGCCCCGATCCGTCGATCCGTATCGGTGTGGCCGGGCGGGGTGACTGTCCGGACTGGGTGAGGGCTTCGTGGATGGCGCCCTGCAAGACGCCGACGACAGCGAGGGCGTCGTCAATGGTCATGGTCAGCTGAAGGATGGCCGCGAACTGGATCTCTTTGTGCACGGTGACCTGGACCAGGTCCCGGCCGTCAGGGCTGTGCTGGAGGCTGGCGAAGACCTCTCCGGTGTCACGGACGCGGCCACGATCGGCCGAGACGGTGACCCGCGCGAAGTCCAGGCCCTGGCCCGGTTTCCAGTAACTACGGACCGGCTCGTTCACGCCGCCCACCCCGAACCGTCGTCGTCGTGGTAGGTGGTGAAGTCCCAGCCGGGCAGCTGGCCGGTGTCGGCGAACATGCCCACCGCGACAGAGACAGGGTCGTGCCCGGCGCGTTCCAAGGCGCAGCGGCGACGGGCGGACAGGTCGATCACATCGGCGGGGATCGTGGTGCGGGCCATGGGTTTTTCTCCGTTCACGGTGGTGGACTGGTCGCGGGTTATGCCGCGAGCGGGCCGGATTCGTCGCCGAGGTCCTCAGGGTCGAACCCGGAGTAATCGGCCTTCGGGGACAGGTCCGGCTGTGCCGGGGCGTAGGCGTCGACGATGCGATCGATGTCATCGTCGGAGACCCAGAAGGCACGGACCCGCCGGAACTCGTTCGAGCCGTCCTGGCCGACGTAGGCGACACCG
>NZ_JBKOOL010000345.1:0-1122 GCF_046764065.1 Nocardia sp. NPDC002869 | reverse complement strand
GGATGTGGTCTCGGCGGTGTCGGAGTTGGCGTCGGCCGGGTTCGATGTGACTGCCGAGGTGCCGTTGCGGTTGGCCTTGTTCGAGGTCGGTCGGGCAGCCGACGTCGAATCCATGGCGGCCGGTGAGTCTGTTTCCGGTGAGTTCGTGCTGGCGATGGTGGTTCACCACATTTCCGGCGACGGCTCGTCGGTAGGGCCCTTGATCCGGGATCTGATGAACGCCTATGTCGCGCGGATCGCGGGTGAGGTGCCGGCGTGGGCGCCGTTGCCGGTGCAGTACGCGGATTACAGCATCTGGCAGCGTGAGTTGCTGGGTGATGAGGCCGATCCGAAATCGCTGGCAGCGCAGCAGGTGGGGTATTGGCAGTCGACGCTGGCCGGTATTCCGGATCAGTTGGATCTGCCGTCGGATCGGCCGCGTCCGGCGGTGCAGTCGTTTGCCGGTGGCCGGGTCGAGGTCGCTGTCGACGCCGAGATCCACGCCGGGCTGCAGCGGGTGGCGCAGCAGCAGAATGCGACCTTGTTCATGGTTGTGCATTCCGCGTTGGCGGTGTTGTTGTCGCGGTTGTCGGGGACCGATGACATCACTATCGGTACGCCGGTGGCGGGTCGTGGTGAGCAGGCGCTCGATGATCTGATCGGTATGTTCGTGAACACGCTGGTGTTCCGGACGCAGTTGGATCGTGGTGAATCCTTCACCGGTCTGCTGGGTCGCCAGCGGGAAGCCGATATCGCGGCGTTCGCGCATGCGGATGTGCCGTTCGAGCGGTTGGTGGAGGTACTCAACCCGGCGCGGTCCACGGCGCGGAATCCGTTGTTTCAGGTCGGTTTCTCGTTCCAGAACCTGGCGCAGTCGAGTCTGGAGTTGCCGGGGCTGACGGTCTCGGGTGTCGAAGTCGATACCGGTGTTTCGCAGTTCGATCTGCATTTGATCGTTGCCGATGAGTACGACCGTGACGGTGCGCCGCAGGGTGTGCGGGGTCAGTTGACCTATGCCACCGATCTGTTCGATCGGTCCACGGCGCAGGAGTTCGTGGATCGTTTTCTGCGGTTGCTGGGTGAGATCGTTTCGGCGCCGGAGACGGCGGTCGGTGAGTTGGAGATCCTGGCTCCGGCCGAGCG
>NZ_JBKOOL010000344.1:0-1179 GCF_046764065.1 Nocardia sp. NPDC002869 | reverse complement strand
ACAAGGAGTTTCAGAGATGGCATTGAAGGACATGTGGATTCCGACCGACTTCCGTTCCGTGTTCCCGAAGGGTGTGTTGCTGCTGGGTGATGTCGAGGCGCAGACCGAGTTCAGTGAGGACCGCAACGCGCCGAAGCGTCAGGCGCAGGATTACGACCGGGAGGGCAACGGCTCGGGTAAGCGCCTGTGGAAGGCGACGATCATGGACCGGGCGGGCGGCAAGGCGAACCAGGCCAGTTACGACATCACGTTCGTTGCTGATCAGATGCCGGTTCCTTCGGAGCCGGAAGTTCTGGAGGGCCTGCGTCCGATCGAGCTGGAGGGGCTGCTGCTCAAGCCTCGGGTGGTCGGTAACGGCCAGTTCAAGTCGATCGGCTTCATGATCCGTGCGACCGGGATCAAGGGCGATAACTCCGGTTCCAGGCAGGCTCCGGCTGATCAGGGTGCGGCTCGTCCGTCCGGGAAGGCCGCGTGATGGCTCGCTTGGGTTTGCATGTCGCGACCGATGAGCCGATCACGGTGCGGTATGTCCCGACTATCCCCCTCGTCGGGGCTGCCGGTTGCCCGGCGCACATGGTGATGCGGTTCTCGGAGGGGTCGGGTACTGCCTGGTTGACCCCGGATGAGGCTCGCGATCTGGTGTCGGAGTTGTCGGCGGCGCTGGCTGAACACGACGCGGCCACCACCTTGCCTGCTGGTTCTGTTCAGGTTGGGGTGTCGTGATGCGGGCGGCGGATCAGTCGGCGGGGATGATGCGCCTGGCGCGCTGGTCCGCCGCACTCATCATCGTCGGTGTGGGAGCGGCAGCGTTTCGGCTGTCGTTCTCCACCCTGCAAGATCTCGCCCGGATCTCGGGCATGCCTGCCGCCGATGCGTGGCTGTTCCCGCTGATCGTGGATGGCACCATCCTGCTCGCCACGTTCGGGGTGCTGGTGTGTGCCAACCACAAGTCCGAACGCCGCTTCTTCCTCGGCGTGCTGGTCGTCGGTTCCCTGGTCTCGGTCGCCGGTAACTCCGTGCATGCGGTCGTGGCCACCGATTCACCCTTGGGTCTGTTCGCGGCGTTGGTGGCGGCGGTCGCTCCGATATCGCTGCTGGTCGATACCCACGGCCTCGCGCTGCTGTTCCGCGTCTCCACCACGCAGCCCGAACCCGAACCCGAGCCTGCTCCGGCTGCTT
>NZ_JBKOOL010000343.1:0-1180 GCF_046764065.1 Nocardia sp. NPDC002869 | reverse complement strand
ACCGGTGGATCACCGACCGGGCCCGGACCAGGTTTTTGACCTGGTGGCGCTACCGCCGCAACTGGGCCCGGCTGATGAAAGCCTGCCGCCTCACCGTCGCCACCGAAACCAGGACCGTCACACCCAAACTGCTCGCGGTCGGCATCGGTCGCGGCACGGATCGGGTGCAGCTGCGGATGCTGGAAGGCCAGTCGCCGGCCGATTTCGAGATGCGCGCCGACACAATCGCCCACGCCTTCAAAGCCGAGCACTGCCGGGCCACCATCATCGGCCCCGCCACCGTCGAACTGCGGTTCCGCTTCGGTGACGCCCTCGCCGAGACGGTGGTGCTGCCTCGGGTGGATCACTGGACCAAGCAGGAAGGACACAGCGCCTGATGGACACTACGGCCTCGACCGATGCCGGGGTCGTCCCGGAGGTCCGGCAGACAGCGGCCCAGCGTCGTAGCCTGCCGGACTTCCGGGATGTCGCCGAAGAACTCGCCGCCCAGGAACACATCTGTGTGCGCCCGATACCGATGCTGGCCTACGACTCCAAGACGCTGACCGAGGAATACGTGGCGGCTCCGTGCAAGTCCACCGTTGCTTCGGTGTGCCCGGCCTGCGCGGACAAAGCACGGTTCCTGCGGATCACCCAATGCCGGGAGGGTTGGCACCTCGACCACGAACCCGAGACCGACAAGACCGACCCGACCGAGCATCAGACCGCGCTGCTGGCGGCCCGGGCCGACTTGTTCGACACCTACCAGCAGGCCAAGGCCGATGGTGATCAGGACATGATGTCCGGGGTCCGGGAAGTCGTGGCCGATCTGGATGCGGAGATGAAAGAGTCCGGGTTCCGCGGTCGTCTCCCGGCCCTGGATATCGAGCCCAAACCCCGGCGGGCCCGCTCCACCCGCCGCCGCCAGGATGTCCCGAACCTGCCCCGGCTCAAGGTCGAGAAAACCACCCTCGGCCGCACCTACGCCGGGCATCAACCGTCGATGTTCATCACGCTCACGATGCCCTCCTACGGTGCCATCAACCGTGACGGCGCGGTCAACGACAAGGGCGAAACAGTCGGGGATGGTTCCCCGGTCAACCCGGACAACTACGACTACCAGCGTGCCGCCCGCGATGTCGTGCACTTCTCGGCGCTCTTCGACCGGTGGATGCAGAACCTCCGGCGGGCGGTCGGCTGG
>NZ_JBKOOL010000342.1:0-1209 GCF_046764065.1 Nocardia sp. NPDC002869 | reverse complement strand
ATAACATACCACCAGCAATAAGAACCACGAGACCCGCGAGTGGATCCTGCGCAACTCTCCGGTCCCGGTGGGCACGGTGCCGATCTATCAGGCCCTGGAGAAGGTCGGCGGTGATCCGACCGCGCTCACCTGGGAGATCTACCGCGACACCGTGATCGAGCAGTGCGAGCAGGGCGTCGACTATATGACCGTGCACGCCGGGGTACTGCTGCGCTACGTGCCGCTGACCGCGAAACGGGTCACCGGAATCGTCTCGCGCGGCGGTTCGATCATGGCCGCGTGGTGCCTGGCCCACCACCGGGAATCGTTCCTGTACACCCATTTCGAGGAGCTGTGCGAAATCCTGGCGCGCTACGACGTCACCTTCTCGCTGGGTGACGGGCTGCGGCCCGGTTCCATCGCCGACGCCAACGACGAGGCGCAGTTCGCCGAACTCCGTACGCTCGGCGAGCTGACCACCATCGCGAAATCGCACGGTGTGCAGGTCATGATCGAGGGCCCCGGCCACGTGCCGATGCACAAGATCGTGGAGAACGTACGGCTGGAAGAAGAACTGTGCGAAGAAGCCCCCTTCTACACCCTCGGTCCGCTGGCCACCGATATCGCGCCCGCCTACGACCACATCACCTCGGCCATCGGCGCGGCGATCATCGCGCAGGCCGGGACCGCGATGCTGTGCTACGTCACACCGAAAGAACATCTCGGCCTGCCCGACCGTGACGATGTGAAAACCGGCGTCATCACCTACAAGATCGCCGCGCACGCCGCCGACCTGGCCAAAGGCCATCCGCACGCTCAGCTCCGGGATGACGAGTTGTCCAAGGCCCGGTTCGAATTCCGCTGGCGCGACCAGTTCGCGCTGTCACTGGACCCCGATACCGCGCGCGAGTATCACGACGAGACGATGCCCGCGGAACCGGCGAAGACGGCGCATTTCTGTTCGATGTGCGGTCCGAAATTCTGTTCCATGCGCATCTCCGCGGACGTACGCGAGTACGCGGAGCAGCACAATCTGACGGATGTCGATGCCATCGAGGCGGGCATGGCGGAGAAGTCGGCCGAGTTCACCGAAAACGGGAAGCGGGTGTACTTACCTCTGACGTGATGGCGCCGCCTCCTGGGCCAGGGCTCACAGTCGGGCAACCTCGGGTTTCCGCGAGCTCCGAAGGCCGGGGGCGGGCCCGTCGCCGGGGGCGGGCCCGTCGCCGG
>NZ_JBKOOL010000341.1:0-1311 GCF_046764065.1 Nocardia sp. NPDC002869 | reverse complement strand
GCCGCGTCCGGACCCCGGAGCGGGGATGCGGCGGGCGAGGATATCTCCCGCCCGGTCCGCACCCGGCTTCTCGTCATGACCGGAACTCTAGGAGACCGCGCCCGGCGCACCGTACAGGGTCACGACGCAGGCCCCGCCGAGGCCGAGATTGTGGGCGAGCCCGAGCCGCGCGCCCGCCACCTGACGCGCACCCGCCGCCCCGCGTACCTGGGTGACCAGTTCCGTGCACTGCGCCAGCCCGGTGGCGCCGAGCGGATGTCCCTTGGAGATGAGCCCACCCGACGGGTTGACCACCCACCGGCCGCCATAGGTGGTCGCGCCCGACTCCACCAGCGCGCCGGATTCGCCTTCGCCGCACAGACCCAGCGCCTCGTAGGTGAGCAGCTCGTTGATGGAGAAGCAGTCGTGCAGTTCGAGCACATCGATATCGTCGATACCCACCCCGGCGGTCTCCAGCACCTTCCGGCCGGCGATACGCGCCATGGGCGCGCCCACCACATCGATCATCGACCCCGACTCGAACGAGGCGCCGGTATCGGTCACCAGCTCCTGGGCGAGAATGGGCACCGCCCGATCGAGACCGTGTTCGCGGACATAGCGTTCGCTCACCAGCACCGCCGCGCCGGCACCGTCGGACATGGGGGAGCACTGTGAGCGGGTCAGCGGATCGGAGACCAGTTTGTCGCCGAGCACCTGGTCGAGGGTGTAGGCGTCCTGGAACTGGGCCTTGGGATTGCGGGTGGAGTGTTCGTGGTTCTTCACCGCGACCCGGGCCAGCTGTTCGCGGGTGGTCCCGTACCGCTGCATGTGTTCGGCCGCGGCCGCACCGAAGAATTGGGCGGTCATCGGCGCGTTGCCGAAACCGGCGGCCGCCTTCAGCGCGTCCATGTGCCGGTCCACCGTGGTGACCTTCGGGATCGTGCCGTCGCCGGACATCGCCTGTTTGGTCATCTGCTCGAACCCGACCGCGAGCACGATATCGGCCAGCCCGGCCTGCACCCATTCCCGGGCGAGTACGAGCGCGGTGGATCCGGTGGCGCAGTTGTTGTTGACGTTCACCATCGGGATACCGGTGAGGCCGATATCGTAGAGCGCCCGCTGCCCCGCGGTGGACGGCTGGAAGACGTACCCGACGGCGGCGCGCTGCACCTGGTCGTAACCCACTCCGGCGTCGATGAGCGCCTGGCCTACCGCCTCGGCGACCATCTCCGGATACGCCGCGGCGGTCCGAGCGGTCGGATACCTGGGCGGCGACCGGCCCGCTGCGGACGGGCCGCCCCCGTGTCGATGCTTGCCGATGCCGACGACATC
>NZ_JBKOOL010000340.1:0-1316 GCF_046764065.1 Nocardia sp. NPDC002869 | reverse complement strand
TGAGGTTCACCCCGAATAGTGGACAGGGGATCAAGCAGCTGTAGCTGCCGCGGAGAGTGAATGTTCGTAAGCGATCGGGCTGATCATCCCGATCGCGGAGTGACGGCGCCGAGTGTTGTACCAGTTCATCCATTTGTCAACCGCGGCAACGAGTTCAGTCTTCGTGGCGTAAACATGCCGGTAGTAGTGTTCGTGTTTGAACGTCGACCACAGCGATTCCGCGCCGGCGTTGTCCCAGCAGATCCCGGTAGCGCCCATCGACCGGTGCAGGCCATGACGACGGCAGGCCGCAGCCATGGCCGACGCGGTGTACTGACTGCCGCGGTCGGCATGTAGGACGATCCCGCGGACGCCTCCGCCGCGTGCCGCGACCGCCATGTCGAGGGTGTCGGTGACCAGTTCGGTGCGCATATGGTCGGCCACCGACCAGCCCAGCACCCGTTTGGAGTGCTCATCCTTGATCGCGCACAAATACATGTCCGCTTCCCCACAGGTCAGGTAGGTGATATCGCTGGTCCAGACCGCGTCGAGCCGGCCCTGATCGAACCGGCGGCCGACCAGATCCGGTGGGAACGACGCCCGCGGGTCGACCACCGTGGTCGCGACCTTGAAAGTGCGGGGGCTGATCCCCTCGATCCCGATAGAGGCCATGATCTTGGCGACGGTCTTCTCGGTGACCTTCTCACCGGCCTCACGCAGATCGGCGGTGATTCGTGGGGCACCGTAGGTGCCGTCGGATTCACGGTGATGGGCAACGATCTTGACCGCCAGGTCCGCCCGGCGCTGAGCCGCAGGTGTCAACACCGGAGACCGGCAACGTTTCCGGTACTCGTAGTATCCGGACCTCGACACATTCAACAGTCGCGCCATCCGCGCGACGTCTTCACCAGAGTCGCCGGTGAACGCATCAGCAGCGGCGCACTCTGCCATCAGCTCGAACCGGGCCGGTTCTGCTGCATCGCGGCAAAGTACGCCGAAGCTTTTTTCAGGAACGCGATATCTTTGTCCTGCTCAGCGACCTGCTTGCGCAATCGCAGCAACTCCGCCCGCTCGGCACCGGACAGCGGCTGTTCCCGATGCACCGCGGCCGCTTCCATGCGGCGGCGTTCATCAGCGACCCAGCGGCCCAGCAGGCTCTCGTGCACGCCGAGTTCTCTCGAGACCTCGGCGACCGTGCGACCGGAATCGATCACCCGATGAGCAGCCTCGACCTTGTACTCGGTCGTGAACGACCGACGTTTCCGAGACACAGGGACATCCTTCCGCAGGACCAATGATCCTGCTAACTCGGTGTCCACTACCCAGGGGGAGCCTCA
>NZ_JBKOOL010000339.1:0-1365 GCF_046764065.1 Nocardia sp. NPDC002869 | reverse complement strand
GGGACTGTAAGAACAACGGTGTAACTCTGAACGGAGATGCACCACGATGACCGATGTGATGGAGAACAACGCCGGCAGCGATTCGGCGAGTGGGGGATTCGACGACCGCCAGTTGCAGGCGCTGGTGGCCCAAGCACGTGCCGAGGGCCTGCAGTTGACCGGTGAGGGTGGCCTGCTGGCGCGGTTGACCAAGCTGGTCGTGGAGTCCGCGCTCGAAGGCGAGATGGACGACCACCTCGGCTATGCCAAGAACGACCCGGCCGGCCGCGACGGCGGCAATTCCCGCAACGGAAAACGCGTGAAGACCGTGCTGACCGAGGCCGGGCCGGTCCCGATCGCGGTGCCCCGGGACCGGGATGGGGAGTTCGAGCCGAAACTGGTCGCCAAACGCCAGCGCCGCCTGACCGGAATCGATGACATGGTGATCTCGTTGTCGGCCAAGGGATTGACCACCGGGGAGATATCCGCGCACCTGGCCGAGGTGTATGGCGCCGAGGTCTCCAAGCAGACCATCTCCACGATCACCGACCGAGCGCTCGACGGCATGAGCGAATGGCAGAACCGGCCCCTGGACAGCGTGTATCCGGTCGTGTTCATCGACTGTATCCCTGTGAAGATCCGCGATGGGCAGGTCGCCAACCGGCCCATCTACATCGCCTTGGCCGTCACGGTCGAGGGCACCCGCGAGGTGCTCGGGTTGTGGGCGGGCGAGCACGGTGACGGTGAAGGCGCCAAGTACTGGCAGCGGGTGTTGACCGAGATCCGCAATCGTGGTGTCGAGGACGTGCTCATGATCGTCTGCGATGGGCTCAAAGGCCTGCCGGATGCGATCGCGCAGGTCTGGCCGCGCACGATCGTGCAAACCTGCATCGTGCACCTGCTGCGGGCCTCGTTCCGGTATGCCTCCCGCGCGCACTGGCCGGCCTTGGCCAAGGACCTCAAACCGATCTACTCGGCGTCCTCGGAGTCCGACGCCCTGGACCGGTTCGCCGAGTTCAGCGACAAATGGGAGAAACGCTACCCCGCGATCATCCGGCTCTGGACCAACTCGTGGGCCGAGTTCGTGCCGTTCCTGCGGTTCCACCGCTCGATCCGTACCCTGATCTGCACCACCAACGCCATCGAGTCGCTCAACGCGCGGATACGCCGCGCGGTCAACGCCCGCGGCCACTTCCCCAACGAGCAAGCCGCGCTGAAATGCGTCTACCTGGCCGTCATGAGCCTGGACCCCACCGGCGCGGGCCGCAAACGCTGGTCCAACCGCTGGAAAGAAGCCCTCAACGCGTTCGACATGACCTTCGACGGCCGCCTGGCCGCCGCACGAAAGTAACTCAACGACAACGACTTACACCGTTATCTTTACAG
>NZ_JBKOOL010000338.1:0-1371 GCF_046764065.1 Nocardia sp. NPDC002869 | reverse complement strand
TGCGATCGATGTCATCGTCGGAGACCCAGAAGGCACGGACCCGCCGGAACTCGTTCGAGCCGTCCTGGCCGACGTAGGCGACACCGGGGGTGGTGTCGGGGATCTCGTGGCAGCGCGCACCGCGGTCCTTGGCGCTCTGGCCATGAACCATGGCCGTCTGTGTCGGTTCGTCGAAACGCAGGCCGATACGGACCGAGAACAACTGCCGGTTGGGCATGTTCTCCTTGGACGGGTCCTGCAACGCCACGATCACGCTGTAGCCGACCGCGCGACCCTGGGTCAGGATCAGACCGAGCAGCCGCAACCCTTCGTTGACCTGCTCGCGGGTGGCGAACGCCGACAGGGCCGCGTATTCGTCGATGATGATGACCTTCAGCGGTTCGTCGATACTCGGCGTGAACTTGCGGATACCCGCGGCTTTGAACCGGGCCGCACGTTCCTGCATCTCCGTCTCAGCGGTTTTCAACATGGTGATGATGCCGTCAGCGGTCCACTGGAAATCGGTCCACAACCGGCCCTCACCGGCACCGAACTCCATGCATTTCGGGTCACCCAAGAGGATGTCGACCAGTCCGGCTTTGATCGCGGGGCCGAGGCCGTTGATGATCGACCACAGCACGCTGCCTTTACCCGAACCGGTGGCACCGGCAATCAGGATGTGGGAGTACATGACCCGCAGCCGCCACACATCGTGGTCTTCGGTCACCCCGACCGGGACGGCTTCCAGATCCACCCCGTAGGCCAGCAGGCCGGTCACCGGGGCCGGGTCGGCGAGCAGATCCCTGACGCGCAGGTCCAGGTGCACGAACCCCGGAGACGGACTGGTCACCCGGACCTCCGGCACCGCGAAGTAGGCGGCCAGGGCTTCGCGGGTGGCGTCGTTGGCCCAAGACTGGAGGGACTGGCCGCCCAGCATCTGGACCTCGACCAGCATCCCGGCATCGGTCAGCGTGGCGGTGGTGACGTTCGGGTAGCCGGTCTGCGGCGACCCCAGTCCCAGGGCGGGCCACATCAAGGCCAACTGCGCGGAATCGGTGACGATCGACGCCGCCGGACCCAGTTCCACCGGAACACCGGAGCCCTGGTCGCCCGAGGCGGGGCCGGTGACACCGTCGAGGCGACGCCACCGCCACATGGTGAACGCGGTCACCGCAGCCGAGCCACCGACGATCAGCAGGTCAGGCGAGATCATCACGCCACCCCCTGACCCTGCGGCTTGCCCAGGTCGCACATCAGGCGGCAACCGTGAGCGTCGGCGGGCGGCACCGGAGGCTCGGCGCAGAACATGGTGCAGTCCTTGGCCGAGAGCGGGCGGTCCTCACAGAACATCGCGCACGGAACCGGAGCCGCGACCGCATCAGCGGCAGGGAC
>NZ_JBKOOL010000337.1:0-1409 GCF_046764065.1 Nocardia sp. NPDC002869 | reverse complement strand
CTGGAACGGTCGTTTCTGCCCGGGCGGTCGTTCAACGGCCCCGCCGATTTCAACACCCAGCTCGAGGACTGGCTGGAGTTGGTGAACCGTCGGCCACGCCGGGTGCTGGGCTGCGCACCGACCGATCGGATCACCGCGGACCGGCAAGCGATGCTGGCGTTGCCGCCGACCGCGCCGGAGACCGGGTGGCGGCGATCGGCCCGGCTGCCGCGTGATCACTACATTCGCTTCGATTCCAACGATTACTCGGTGCATCCAGCGGTGATCGGCCGCCGAATCGAGATCGTCGCCGATCTGGAGCGGGTCCGGGTGCATTCGGGCGGGCGGATCGTCGCCGATCACGAACGGATCTGGGCCTGGCATCAGACCATCTCCGATCCCGAACACATCGAGGCAGCGAAAGCGTTGCGGCGCGGCCGGATCGGTGTCCTGCGTGCAGCTCCGGAACCCGAGGTCGAGCAACGTAACCTGACCGATTACGACACCGCACTCGGCATCGACACCGAAGGCGGGGTGGCCTGATGCCCGCCAGAACACGAACCCCAGCCAAGACCTCCACCACGACCCGGGACTTCACCGCCGAGCTGAGCTTCCTCACCCGAGCGTTGAAAGCACCATCGCTGCGGGAAGCCGCGCAGCGACTGCCCGAACGCGCCCGCGCCGAGAACTGGACCCACGAAGAATTCCTCGTCGCCTGCCTGCAACGCGAGGTCTCCGCCCGCGAATCCCACGGCGGTGAAGGACGCATCCGCTCGGCCCGTTTCCCTCACCGCAAATCCTTGGAAGAGTTCGACTTCGGTCACGCCCGCGGACTGAAACGCGACACGATCGCGCACCTGGGCACCCTGGATTTCGTCACCGCGAAAGAGAACGTGGTGTTCCTGGGACCACCCGGCACCGGCAAAACCCATCTCGCGATCGGACTGGCGATCCGAGCTTGTCAGGCCGGATACCGGGTCGCGTTCGCCACCGCCGCCGAATGGGTGTCCCGCCTCGCCGAAGCCCACCACACCGGCCGCCTGCAGACCGAGCTGACCAAACTCGGCCGCTACCCGCTACTCGTCGTCGACGAGGTCGGCTACATCCCCTTCGAGAACGAAGCCGCGAACCTGTTCTTCCAGCTCGTCTCATCCCGCTACGAACGCGCCTCGCTCATCGTGACCAGCAACAAAGTCTTCGGCCGATGGGGCGAGGTCTTCGGCGACGACGTCGTCGCCGCGGCCATGATCGACCGCCTCGTCCACCACGCCGAGGTCATCGCATTGAAAGGCGACAGCTACCGGCTCAAAGACCGCGACCTCGGCCGCGTCCCCACCGCCGACACAACTAAAGACTGAAACCACCCACCCCGGCCAGAGGGGTCAGAATTCGGATGCCGAAAAGTGGTCAGGATTGGCCTGCCGTTGACA
>NZ_JBKOOL010000336.1:0-1487 GCF_046764065.1 Nocardia sp. NPDC002869 | reverse complement strand
GAGTTCGTGGATCGTTTTCTGCGGTTGCTGGGTGAGATCGTTTCGGCGCCGGAGACGGCGGTCGGTGAGTTGGAGATCCTGGCTCCGGCCGAGCGGGCAGTGCTGGCGGAGCGTAACGAGACCGATCGGGAGCTGGAGTCGGCGGCGACGCTGGCATCGCTATTGGACGCCACGGTCGCGGCCACGCCCGATGCGGTGGCCCTGGTGGCCGCCGACGGTGCACGGGTCACGTATGCGGAACTGGGTGCGCGGGTCAACCGGTTGGCCCGGTACCTGATCTCGGCGGGCGTCGGTCCGCAGGATCGGGTCGGGTTGGCGTTGCGGCGGTCGGTGGATTTGGTCGTCGCGATGTACGCGGTCGCCGCCGCCGGCGGCGCGTACGTGCCGGTGGATCCGGATCAGCCGGCCGAGCGGACCGGTTACATCCTGGACACCGCGGCACCGGTCTGCGTGCTGACCACCGGTGATATCGAGATCGGCGCCGAATCCGGTATCGCCACCGCATCCGTGGTGGCCCTGGATGCCCTCGATACCAGCGGTTTCGACGCATCGCCGGTGTCCGATGCGGAGCGGATTGCGCCGTTGCGGGCGTCGAATACGGCGTATGTGATCTTCACGTCCGGGTCCACGGGTCGTCCGAAGGGTGTCGCGGTGCCGCATGCGGCGATCGTGAACCAGTTGCGGTACATCGTTGCCGATTTCGGGCTGGATGCCACGGATGCGATCCTGCTCAAGACGGCCGCGACGTTCGACCTGTCGGTGTGGGAGTTCTGGACCGCGGCGGTGTCCGGCGGCCGGATGGTGATCGCCGAAGCCGAGGGGCATCGGGACCCGTCGTACCTGAACGAGCTGATGGACCGCGAGCAGGTCACCACTTTGACGGTGGTCCCGTCGATGCTGGACGCCTTGCTGGACACCGGCCCCGGGTTGCCGGAGTCGGTGCGGCGGGTGCTCGCTATCGGTGAGGCCCTACCGGTGACGACCGCGCAGAAGGTGCTCACCCGTTCGCCGGGCGCCGGGTTGTTCAACCTCTACGGTCCGACCGAGGCGGCGGTGTCGGTGACCACGCACACCGTCAGCACGGCGGATGTGGTGTCGGTGCCGATCGGTGTGCCGCAGTGGAATTCGCGCGTGTACGTGTTGGATTCGCGGTTGCGGCCGGTGCCCGACGGTGTCGCGGGTGAGTTGTATCTCGCGGGTGCGCAGTTGGCGGTCGGATATTTCGGTCGCCCGGACCTGAGCGCGGATCGGTTCGTGGCGGACCCGTTCACTGTCGGTGCCCGGATGTATCGCACCGGTGACCTCGTCGCCTGGAACGGTGCGGGCGAGCTCGAGTATCGGGGTCGCACGGATTTCCAGGTGAAGATTCGTGGTTTCCGGATCGAGTTGGGCGAGATCGAGGCGGCGTTGCTGGCGTTGCCGGAGGTCGCGCAGACCGCGGTACTGGCGAAGTCGGATCCGCGGACCGGGGATCGGCTGGTCGGGTA
>NZ_JBKOOL010000335.1:0-1506 GCF_046764065.1 Nocardia sp. NPDC002869 | reverse complement strand
GACGTGGGGTCGGCGGGGGTGTCGGTGGGTGGTCGATCCACGCGGGACGTGGAGCTTACAGTCCGGCGGCGGCGCGCAGCTTGTCCGCGCGGTCGGTGCGCTCCCAGGGCAGATCGATATCGGTGCGGCCGAAGTGCCCGTAGGCGGCGGTCGGCGCGTAGATCGGACGCAGCAGATCCAGGTCGCGGATGATCGCGCCGGGGCGCAGGTCGAACACCTCGGTGATCGCCGACGAGATCTGGGCCGGGTCGACCTTCTCGGTATCGAAGGTCTCCACGAACAGACCGACCGGCGCCGATTTGCCGATCGCATACGCGACCTGCACCTCGACCCGGTCCGCCAGACCGGCGGCGACCACATTCTTGGCGACCCAGCGCATGGCGTAGGCGGCCGAGCGGTCGACCTTCGAGGGGTCTTTGCCGGAGAACGCGCCGCCACCGTGGCGGGCCATACCGCCGTAGGTGTCGACGATGATCTTGCGGCCGGTCAGGCCGGCATCGCCCATCGGGCCGCCGAGCACGAACTTGCCGGTGGGGTTCACCAGCAGGCGGATATCGGAGATGTCCAGGTCGGGGATGGCGATATCGGCCAGCACCGCGTCGACGACCTTTTCCCGGATATCGGGGGCCAGCAGATTGTCCAGATCGATATCGGCGGCGTGCTGGGTGGACAGAACCACGGTGTCCAGCCGTACCGCTTTGTCACCGTCGTACTCGATGGTGACCTGGGTTTTGCCGTCCGGACGCAGATACGGCAGCACCCCGGTCTTGCGGACCTCGGTGAGCTTGCGCGACAAGCGGTGGGCCAGCGCGATCGGCAGCGGCATGAGTTCGGGGGTGTCGGTATTGGCGTAACCGAACATGAGGCCCTGATCGCCGGCGCCCTGCTGTTCGATCTCGTCGTCGGAGCCGCCGACCCGCGCCTCGTGCGAGGTGTCGACACCCTGCGCGATATCGGGCGATTGCGCACCGATCGCGATATTCACGCCGCAGGAGTTCCCGTCGAATCCCTTTGCCGAGGAGTCGTATCCGATCTCGAGGATCTTCTCCCGGACGATATGCGGGATATCCGCATAGGCCTCGGTGGTGACCTCGCCCGCCACATGCACCTGACCGGTGGTCACCATGGTTTCCACGGCGACCCGGCTGCGGGGATCCTGGGCCAGAAGAGAGTCGAGGATGGAATCGCTGATGGCGTCACAGATCTTGTCCGGATGACCCTCGGTCACGGACTCACTGGTGAATAGCCGGCTACCGGACGTGCGCACAGTTTCCCTCTTCCTCAACGGTTACTCGTGTCCGGAGGGACCGTAGCGCACGGCTCCGGTCACGCCCCTGGACTCCCAGACTATTAGAACGGGCGGCGTAATTGGGGTTTCGGACACCATCCTGGAGGGGTTTCCGGCCGTGCGCGGCCGCGCCCCCGCACCCGCCCCCCCCGCCGGCGGGAGCGGATCGCGGTCGCGCCCCCCGCGGGCCGCGCGGAAGAGCGGCGGGGGGGGGAAGA
>NZ_JBKOOL010000334.1:0-1528 GCF_046764065.1 Nocardia sp. NPDC002869 | reverse complement strand
CCGGTGAGATCAAGAGCCAGACGGTTTTCATGGGTGATTTCCCGATGATGACCGACCACGGCACCTTCATCGTCAACGGCACCGAACGCGTGGTCATCTCGCAGCTGGTGCGTTCGCCGGGTGTCTACTTCGATCATTCCGTCGACAAGAGCACCGAGAAGGACCTGCACAGTGCGCGCGTCATCCCCTCTCGCGGCGCGTGGCTGGAATTCGACATCGACAAACGTGACACCGTCGGGGTGCGTATCGACCGCAAGCGGCGTCAGCCGGTGACCGTGCTGCTCAAGGCCCTCGGCTGGTCCACCGAACAGATCAGCGAGCGGTTCGGTTTCTCCGGTGTGCTGATGTCGTCGCTGGAGAAGGACAACACAGCGGGTACCGATGAGGCGCTGCTCGATATCCACCGCAAGCTCCGCCCCGGCGAACCGCCCACCAAGGAGTCGGCACAGTCACTGCTGGAGAACCTGTTCTTCAAGGAGAAGCGCTACGACCTCGCGGGTGTGGCCCGCTACAAGATGGACAAGAAGCTCGGTGTCCGGCGGGACGCGCCGGGCGGTCCCCGGGTGCTCACCGAAGCGGACCTGGTCACCGTTATCGAATACTTGCTGCGGCTGCATGCGGGGGAGCGGACGATGACCGGGCCCGGGGATGTCGAGGTGCCGGTCGAGGTGGACGATATCGACCATTTCGGTAATCGCCGCGTGCGCACCGTGGGGGAGTTGATCCAGAATCAGTTCCGGGTCGGCCTGTCCCGGATGGAGCGGGTGGTCCGGGAGCGGATGACCACCCAGGACGTCGAGGCCATCACCCCGCAGTCGCTGATGAACATCCGTCCGGTCGTGGCGGCGCTCAAAGAGTTCTTCGGGACCTCCCAGTTCTCCCAGTTCATGGACGAACGCAACCCGCTCGCGAGTCTCACCAACAAACGCCGCCTGTCCGCCCTCGGGCCGGGCGGCCTGTCCCGGGACCGTGCCGGCCTCGAGGTGCGCGATGTGCACTACAGCCACTACGGGCGGATGTGCCCGATCGAGACGCCGGAGGGCCCGAATATCGGGCTGATGGGCTACCTGTCGGTGTATGCGCGGGTGAATCCGTTCGGATTCCTCGAAACGCCGTATCGGAAGGTGATCGACGGCACGGTGACCGACGAGATCGTCTACCTGACCGCCGACGAGGAGGACCGGCACGTCGTCGCGCAGGCGAACGAACCGCTCGATGCCCAGGGGCGCTTCGTCGAATCGCGGATCGCGGTGCGGCGCAGATATTCCGAGGTCGAGTTCGTCGATACCGGCCGGGTCGATTACATGGATGTGTCGCCGCGGCAGATGGTGTCGGTGGCGACGGCGATGATTCCGTTCCTGGAGCACGATGATGCCAACCGTGCCTTGATGGGTGCGAATATGCAGCGTCAGGCGGTGCCGTTGATCCGTTCGGAGGCCCCTGTGGTGGGTACCGGGATGGAGTTGCGGGCGGCGGTGGATGCCGGTGATGTCGTGGTCAACGACAAGCCCGGTGTGGTCGAGGAAGT
>NZ_JBKOOL010000333.1:0-1550 GCF_046764065.1 Nocardia sp. NPDC002869 | reverse complement strand
CAGCGATCCGTCGATCGACTGCGGGCGACTCGGGGCCGTACACAGATTTCGTCAGCAGGCGACGGGTGCGGGTTCGCCGCGCACCCGGCCCTCGAGCCACGCCAGCATGGCGGGCGCGCCGGCCGCCGCCGCGGACAAATGCTCGAACGAGGGGACCAGCATTGTCTGCAGTCGCACCCCGGCCGCACACCACCGGCGGTTGGTGTTGTCGATGGCGTTGATCGGCACCAGCGGGTCGGTCGGCGAATGCCATTCGAAGATCGGTATCTGTGGAACAGGATCGTAGAGTTCCACGCTGTTCTCCCGCACCACGGCCCAGGCATCGGGCTGCTCGAAGACAGCGGGCCCGGTGGCGAACTCGTGTGCGCTGCCACCGGCCCCGAGGGCGAGGATGTCATTGGTGCAGAGGTTGGCCATCGCGTCACGCATGGCGAGACCACGGGAATTGAGATTCCCGCTCACGTGTACCCGGTCGGGGTATTCCCGCTCGAGGCCGATGGCCGCCGCCATCGCCAGCCCGAAGGCCGGGTGGGGTTTGTAGCCCAGCCCCTCCGCCATCGAGACCAGGTTCATCGGGGCTCCGCCGATGGCCGCGCCCGCGAGCCGTAGCTCGGGTGCGTAGGACGGTTGCAGCGCCGCCGCCCACGCCGTGGCGAGGCCGCCTCCGGAGTAGCCGGCCAATACCGCCGGGCTGTTCGCGACGCCGAGTTCGGGCATCCGCTGCGCCGCCCGGACGCCGTCCAAGGTGATCTGGCCGCCCAGCCGCCCGGCTCCGAGGGCGAACTGCGGTCCGAGATGATCCGGCAGCGCCACGCTCCAGCCTCGTGCCAGCATCGCGCCCAACGCCGGCATGATCACCGACAGGTTCAGGTCGGCGCCGTAGAGCCGGTGCGATACCGCGCAGTCGGTGCCGAGCGAATTGATGAAATGTTGATACGACAGCAGCGGCGCGCCGGGTTGATGTCCCGCCGGAGTGGCGATCGTGGTGGTCGCCGCGATCGGTGCGCCCCGCGAATCGGTGGAACGGAACTTCACCAGCCGGACCGTGGCGCCGGGGAAGACGGCCACCGGTGGCAGGACCCGCACGTCGAGCACGTCGCCCGGTCGGTGCGCCGCCAGGTCGGCAGGGGCGGCGTAGAACCGGTCGGGATCCGGAGCCGGGTAGACGGGTGCGGCGGCGGCCGGTGTCGCCACCAGCAGGGCGAATGCCATACCGCCGAGCGCACCCAGAAAACGAACAGAGGGACGAGTCACGACCTCAACCTCCAGGAGGGGGAATAGTTCGCCGCAATTGCTGATTCGCAGCTGGAACAGATCGCTTCGGTGAGCAAGCTATCACGACAATCCGAGGTGGGACCGCATTGAACGAAAGGCGCGTTCACCTGCGAAAAGGTGCGGCATTTCCGAGCCCCGCACCGACCGGCCGCCGAGCGGCGGTGCGGCCGGCTCCGACCCTCGTCGCCGAGGCCGGACCGCACCGATCCGTCTTCGAGGTGGCCCCCATCGGAAGAGCGGCGGGTAGGGGAAGAGTGGTGAAGTCTGCGGGTAGA
>NZ_JBKOOL010000332.1:0-1614 GCF_046764065.1 Nocardia sp. NPDC002869 | reverse complement strand
CGCCTTCGGCGGCGCGGAGTCGAGGCCCCCTCGGTCCCGCCGTTCCGGGAGGCGGCGTCGCCGGTCGAGTCTCAGTGCCCGAGCAGCCCCTTCGCTACGTGGGTCACCTGGATCTCATTGCTGCCCGCGTAGATCATGAGTGATTTCGCGTCGCGAGCCAGCTGCTCCACCCGGTATTCCGACATGTAGCCGTTACCGCCGAACAGCTGCACCGCCTCCATCGCCACCTCGGTCGCGATCTCCGACGAGTACAGCTTCACGGCCGAGGCCTCCGAAAGGCTCAGCGGTTTACCGGCCCGCCCGCGCTCGATGATGTTGAACACCATGTTCTGCACATTGATCCGGGCGACCTCCATCTTCGCCAGTTTGAGCTGGATGAGCTGGAAGCGGCCGATCTCCTGGCCCCACAGTTTCCGGTTGCGGGCGTAATCGGTGCACAAGCGCAGGCATTCGTTGATCACACCCAGGGCCATGAACCCGATACCGACCCGCTCGGCCACGAAACTGGATTTGGCGCTCTCCCGGCCGTCGCCGCCGCGGTGCTCCTCGGTTTCGCCGAGCAATCGGTCGCGGCCGAGACGGACGTTATCGAAGAAGAGCTCCCCGGTGGGCGAGGCGTGCAGGCCCATCTTCTTGAAGGGTTTGCCCTGGGTGAGCCCCTCCATCCCCGCGTCGAGCACAAAGGTGAGCACCTTGCGGTCACGGGACGGGGTGCCGTCGCCCTCGTCCAGTTTCGCGTAGACGACCAGGGTGTCGGCGAAGGGACCGTTGGTGATGAATGTCTTCTGACCGTTGAGGATGTAGTCCTCACCGTCACGTCGCACGTAGGTCTTCATCCCGCCGAACGCGTCCGATCCGGAATCGGGTTCGGTGATGGCCCAGCACGCGATCTTGCGGAGGCCGACGATATCGGGCACCCACCGCTGCTGCTGGGCGAGTGTGCCCCGGGACAGGATGGTGGCGCCGCCGAGTCCGGTGCTCACCCCGAGCGAGCTGCACAGACCCATACAGACGCCGGAGAGCTCGCTGGTCAGCACGGCCATCATCGTCTGCTGATCGAAACCGCCGCCGGACCCGTCCTTGTCCGCCGCGGCGGGCTTCTCCGTCCCGTCGGCAGCCGCCTGCTTCGCCGCCAGCTGCTTGTTCAGCGCCTCTTCGGCCATGGCGCCGATACCGAAATCCGCGTACAGCTTGCGCAGGATCGGATAGGGCAGCATTTCCCCGCTGTCCAGTGCGTCCAGGTGGGGTCGCACTTCCTTATCGATGAACTTCCGCACCGCGTCGCGGACCATCAGGTCGGTTTCGGACCATTCGAACATCGTCGTCCTCCGGAATCACCAGCAGCATTACGGTGTAAACCACCGAGCGGACACACCGTCGCATCCGCCTTGTCGACACCCTGCCAGCTCTCGGCGAACACGGCACCGAAACCGACAAATGACAACTAGAACCCCGGGCACTCCCCGCAACCGAGCCCGATACGGATCCGACCCTCGAATGCCGACGCAACCCGCATGCGTCGAGTTCTACGAGACACCTCAAAGGGTTGAGGCCCGTCTCGCCGTTTCGGCCTCGAAGCGCATGCGCCGCAGGCGCGAGTCTCGAGGCCGAAAC
>NZ_JBKOOL010000331.1:0-1653 GCF_046764065.1 Nocardia sp. NPDC002869 | reverse complement strand
CACCACGGCGGCACCCGGCAGCGGCCGCTCCCGCCGCGGCCGCTGTCCCTGACCGTGGAGTCCATGAGCGCAGAATGTACGCGGCCGTACCGACAGGAGAAGAGATGTGGACCGATCCCGCCCGGTTGCCGGGAGTTCTCTGCGGCCGCCGGCCTGTCACCGGGCCTTGCCGCCGGGCGGCCCGCGCGCCACGATCGACCCGGCCACCCGGCGTTTCCGGGATCGCGGGACCGGGCCGGGATACCGCGCCCCGGCTGACGGGTATGTGATGATCGGACGATGAAGATCCGTAAGGCCGTCATTCCCGCTGCCGGTATCGGTTCCCGCCTGCTACCGCTGACCAAGGCGATCCCCAAGGAGATGCTGCCGGTCGGCGACAAGCCGGTGATCGAGCACACGGTACGTGAGCTGGTGGCCTCCGGGATCACCGATATCACCATTGTGGTCAGCGGCGGAAAATCACTGATCCAGGATCATTTCCGGCCCAATCCCGCCCTGGTGGCCCAGCTGCGTGCCGACGGCAAGACCGCCTACGCGGACGCGGTGGAAGAGGTCGGCGAACTGTCCCGGCTGGGTCACATCACCTATCTCGATCAGCACGGCCCTTATGGGAACGGGACCCCGGTCCTCAACGCGGCCCGTACCGCCGCCGACGAACCGATGCTGGTGCTGTGGCCCGACGACGTCTTCGTCGCCGAGGAACCACGAGCGCAGCAACTGATCCGCGCCTACGAATCGACGGGCTGCCCGGTACTGGCACTGATGCCGATGAATCCGAACGAATCGCAGCGCTACGGTGTCCCGGTGGTCCGGGAGGACCTGGACGACGGCCTACTGCGCATATCGGGCCTGGTGGAGAAACCCAAACCCGAGGATGCCCCCTCGGCCTTCGCCGCGATCGGCGGCTACGTGGTGACGCCGGGGATCATCGACGAACTGCGGGCGCAGACGGAGGACTGGTACACCCACCGTACCGGCGAGGTCTACCTGACCGATTCCATCAACGCCTATGCCGCCAACCATGCGGTCTACGGGCAGGTCATCCAGGGCCGCTGGTACGACACAGGAAACCCCGGCGACTATCTCATCGCGCAGTTCGCCTCGGCGCTGGCCCACCCCGACTACGGGCCACTGCTGCGCCGGCAGGTCGACTGAGCACGGTTCGGCGGCGACGCTGCCGCCGCGGCCTCAGAAACGGCGGATGCTGTAGATGTAGAACTGGTCGAGCGGGCTGAGCCCGACCGGTACGCCGGCGCCGTAGGCATTGAGCACCTGGCCGAACCCGGCGTAGATCCCGACATGGGAGGCGTCGGAGTTGATGATGATCACATCACCCGGCGAGAGCGCGTACCGCGGCACCGAGGCACCCACTTCGGCCTGCTCCCACGTGGTGCGCGGCAGCATGACGCCCACCTGACGGAAAGCCCACTGGACGAGACCGGAGCAGTCCCAGGTATCCGGGCCGGTGGCGCCCCATTCGTACATCTTCCCGGTCTGCGAGGTCGCGGCGGCCAGCGCGCCGAGTCCGTTGCTGCTGGAGACCGGTAACGCGGCCGATCCACTGGCGCTGAGCGATCCGGATCCGGAGGCCGATCCACTGGCCCCGCTTCCGGTCTGCGCCCACCCGGGGGCGGCGGCGACGGCCCCAACGGC
>NZ_JBKOOL010000330.1:0-1655 GCF_046764065.1 Nocardia sp. NPDC002869 | reverse complement strand
CTGTGTTTTCCCGGGGCCGCGGCCCCGGGTCGGAGCTTGCAGAGAGCAAGGAACACCACACCCTAGGAAAGAAAGATGCCCCCCAAGAAGAAGAAGCTCGCCGGGATCATCAAGCTTCAGATCCAGGCCGGCGCCGCGAACCCGGCTCCGCCGGTGGGTCCGGCGCTCGGTCAGCACGGCGTCAACATCATGGAGTTCTGCAAGGCGTACAACGCCGCGACCGAGTCGCAGCGTGGCAACGTCATCCCGGTCGAGATCTCGGTGTACGAGGACCGGTCCTTCGACTTCAAGCTGAAGACCCCGCCGGCCGCGAAGCTGCTGCTGAAGGCCGCCGGTGTGCAGAAGGGTTCGCCCGAGCCGCATCGCAACAAGGTCGCCACGGTGACCATGGACCAGGTGCGCGAGATCGCGAAGACCAAGCAGGAAGATCTGAACGCCAACGATATCGATCAGGCGGCCAAGATCATCGCGGGCACCGCGCGCTCGATGGGTATCACCGTCGAAGGCTGAGGCGATACTGCGATAACTCCGCCTTCGCTGCGGCCTCCGCGGTCATGAGTGATCCGGCCGCAAAGGCGCAGCGCAGCCTCTCTATCGCGATCCCGCTCCGAGTGGGAGGGCCGGCCAGGCCCGATAACCACAGCTGAACCACGACAAGGACAGAGAAACATGGCAAAACGAAGCAAGGCGTACCTCGCCGCCGCCGAGAAGGTCGACCGCAGCAAGCTCTACTCGCCGCTGGCGGCGACGCGGCTGGCCAAGGAGACCTCCACCACCAAGACGGACGCGACCGTCGAGGTCGCCATCCGGCTCGGCGTCGATCCCCGTAAGGCCGACCAGATGGTTCGCGGCACCGTGAACCTGCCGCACGGCACCGGTAAGACCGCCCGCGTCATCGTGTTCGCGGCCGGTGAGAAGGCGGCCGAGGCGGAAGCCGCGGGAGCCGACGCCGTGGGCGCCGAGGATCTGATCGAGCGGATCCAGGGCGGCTGGCTGGATTTCGACGCCGCGATCGCCACCCCCGACCAGATGGCCAAGGTCGGCCGTATCGCGCGTGTCCTGGGCCCGCGCGGTCTGATGCCGAACCCGAAGACCGGCACGGTCACCACCGATGTGACCAAAGCGGTCAACGACATCAAGGGCGGCAAGATCAACTTCCGGGTCGACAAGCAGGCCAACCTGCACATCGTCATCGGTAAGGCGTCGTTCGACGACAGCAAGCTGGTGGAGAACTACGGCGCCGCGCTGGACGAGATCCTGCGGGCCAAGCCGTCGACCGCCAAGGGGCGCTACGTCAAGAAGGTGACGGTCTCGACGAACACCGGACCGGGCATCCCGGTGGACCCGAACCGCACCCGCAACCTCCTGGAAGAGGACGCGTAAGCGCTATTCCGAACACAGAACCGCGAAATGGCGGGAGCGTCATTCGACGCTCCCGCCGTTTCGCGTATCGGAATGCTTCCGGATACGGCATGTGGCGCCGGAGGACTATTTTCGTGCGGCCGGTGGTTGCCGCATTGCGTGACGGTGGTTTTGCTGATTTCCGGGTGCTGCGCCGGCTCGGCACGCGCCGGCCCAGCACCCATACCCATAGGCTCGGCGGCGATATCCGAGATCGGAAGAGCGTCGGGGAGGGAAAGAGTGTTGAAGTGTGG
>NZ_JBKOOL010000329.1:0-1758 GCF_046764065.1 Nocardia sp. NPDC002869 | reverse complement strand
GTGGAACCCTCCGGCCCGATCGAAACCGAGGCCGCCCGCCGTCTAGCAGACGACCTCAACAGCTAACCGATCAGGTTCCCCAACACTTTCTGAGCACAGCGACCAGATGGTCACCTGAGGCGCGGTCGGCACCGGCACCCCGGCGGCCGCCGTGAGCGCCGCGGTGAGATGGTCGGTGTGCAACGCGGTTTCGGGTAGCAGCACCACCTCGGCCCCCGGATGCGCTGCGCGGGTCACCAAGTCGATGATGCGCTCGTCTCCCCAGCGGGGGAGCTCGTGGTCGGTGCGGGCATTCGCATCGACGCGGTGCACGACTGTCGTATCCGTCTCGCCGAGGTGGTCGATGAGCCGGCAGAGGTGACCGCGCGCGACGGCGTCGAACCGGCCCGCGGAACCATCCAGCGCGCTCGCGAGCAACGCCGGATCGCCCAGCCCGGCCGCCACGGCCGCCAGATGATCATCGGACATGTCCGCCAGGCCCGCGGCCACGGGATTCGGCCTCCGTAAAAACCTGTTGGCCGGTACGGCGAACGCTGCTACCTTTCCGGAGGCCGTGCAAGAGAACGAGGAGGTGGTACCCGTGAACGCAGTATCGACATGGGTGCTCCCCTCCGGGGTCACGGTCGGGCGATAGGTCGTCCGGGAGCGCCGCGCGAAAGCACTCCCGAAAGGCACGACAATGCAATTCACTTCCGAACAACGCCTCGATGACGGCGTCCTCGAACGCGAATTCACGCTGGGCGAGATTCCCGGCATCCTGTGGACGCCCGGATCCGCGACCGGACCGGCGCCGCTGATCCTGGTCGGCCATCCCGGCGGATTGCGCATGATGCACCCCCGACTGGTGGACCGGGCCCGGCACGCCGCGGCGGAGGGTTTCGCCGCGGCCACCATCGAACTCCCCGGGAGCGGTGACCGGCCTCGTTCCACCGCCGCCGAGCAGGCCCGCGCCGACCTGCGCCGGGCGCTGGAAGCCGGCGAGGCGGTCGACGAGGAGATCGTCGACCGGCTCGTTCTCCCGCTGGTCGACAAAGCGGTCCCGGAATGGCAGGCCGCCCTGGACGCCCTCCTTTCGCTGTCCGAGATCGGCGGCCCGGTCGGGTACTCGGGAGGGGTGATCTCCATCGGTGTCCGGCTGGCGGTGGTCGAGCCGCGCATCTCGGCCGCTCTGCTGTTCGCCGGGAGTTTCGTGCCCCGCAGTATGTTCGAAGAGGCCCGGCAGGTCACCATTCCGCTGCAGGTCCTGCTGCAGTGGGACGACGAGCACAACGACCGGCACCAGGCCCTGGACCTGTTCGACGCGTTCGGCTCCGAGCAGAAGACGCTGCACGCCAATATGGGCGGGCACACCGGGGTCCCACAGTTCGAGGGGGACGCCGGGAACCGGTTCTTCGCCCGGCACCTGAAGTGATGCCGGCTCCCCGGGCCGGCAGCAGACGATCGAAGCTGTCGGCCGGGATGCCACTCACCGAGAACAGGTCCGGCCTGCCTCGACGGCGGTGACCGGCAGTTGAACAACCATCCCGACCGCGGCGGGGTCGCCCATCGGCGGTACCGCCGCGGCCGGGGCGGCGCTCGGACCACCAACGCTCCGATCAGCCGAACCTCCACGGCCGGACCCCACCGACGACGGCCATCTGGTGCGACACCCGAACCGGTGCCACGAACCAGATGGCCGCGTGATCGATCGCCGCCGGCCCGACAGGCGATCGACCCGAGCACGCACGACCGGCGACCGGTGGCCGGGCCACCGATCGC
>NZ_JBKOOL010000328.1:0-1783 GCF_046764065.1 Nocardia sp. NPDC002869 | reverse complement strand
CGATCGGCGTACCGATCGCGATGTCGTCGCTACCGGACAACCGCGCCAGCAACGCCGCCAATCCGGCGTGCAGCACCATGAACATCGACGCGCCGTGAGCACGGGCCACGGCGTTCAGATCCCGCACCAGCTCGGCATCCAGCTCGCCGTGCACCCGCGCGCCGCGCAGCGACGCCACCGCGGGACGCGGGCGGTCGGTGGGCAGCACCACTTCGTCGGGCAGGTCCGCGAGGGTGTCCTGCCAGAACGCGAGCTGGCGGGCCATCGGGGCGTCCGGGTCGTCCTCGGCGCCCAGCACCTGCCGCTGCCACAGCGTGTAGTCGGCGTACTGGACCGGTAGCGGCGCCCAGCCCGGCAGCTCGCCCTGGACACGCGCCGCGTACGCGGTCATCACGTCCCGGGCCAGCGGCGCCAGCGAGAAACCGTCACCGGCAATGTGGTGCAGCACCACGACCAGCACGAATTCCCGGGGCGAGACGGCGAAGAGACGGACCCGCACCGGCACGGCGGCGGCCACGTCGAAACCGGTCGCCGCGAACTCGACGACCTCGGCCACCACCTCGTCCGCGGACACCCGCTCTGGCTCCAGGGCCGGTACCGCCCGGTCGGCCGGCAGGATCTGCTGCACCGGCCGGCCACCCTGCTCCGGGTACCGGGTCCGCAGCGATTCGTGCCGGGCCACCACATCGCCGAGCGCCGCGCGCAGGGCCGCCACCTCGAGATCACCGGTGAGGCGGATCGCCATCGGCAGATTGTAGGCCGCCGAGGAAGTGTCGTACTGGTTCAGGAACCACATGCGCTGCTGCGCGTAGGACAGCGGCACCAGTTCCGGCCGCGGCCCGGCGACCAGCTCCGGCCGGGACCGGGCGCCGGATTCCTCCACCCGGAGGGCGAGCGCGGCCACGGTCGGCGCCTCGAACAGCGCGCGGACCGCCACCTGGGTGCCGAGGGCCGCGCCGATCCGGGCCGCGACCTGCATACCGATCAGGGAGTTACCGCCCAGCTCGAAGAAGTCGTCGTCCGCACCGACGCGCTCCACGCCCAGCACGTCGGCGAAGGTCGCCGCCACGATCTCCTCGATCGGGGTGGACGGCGCCCGGAATACCCGGGCCGCGAAGACCGGTTCGGGCAGCGCCCGGCGATCGAGCTTGCCGCTGGCGTTCAGCGGGAAGGCGTCGAGCACGACGAACGCGGCCGGCACCATGTACGACGGCAACCGGCCCGACAGGGCGGCGCGCAGCGCGTCGGTCTCGACCGCGGCGCCGGCGGCCGGCACCACATAGCCGACCAGTTGATCCCCGGTGCGCGCGTCACCGCGGAGCACGACCACGGCCTGCGCGACCGCGTCGACCTCGGTCAGCGCGGATTCGATTTCGCCGAGTTCGATGCGCAGACCACGCAGTTTCACCTGGAAGTCGGTACGACCCAGGTATTCGAGCTCACCCGCGGATGTCCACCGCACCAGGTCACCGGTGCGATACATCCGCTCGGCGACCTCGAACGGATCGGCCACGAACCGATCCGCGGACAGATCCGGCCGCGCCACATACCCACGCGCCAACTGCACACCGGCCAGATACAGCTCACCCGCGACACCCACCGGAACCGGCCGCAACCGCCCGTCCAGCACATACACCCGCGTGTTGAACACCGGCGCACCGATCGGCACCACCGCGGTATCCGCGTCGGTCACCTCATGGAAGGTGACATCCACCGCGGCCTCCGTCGGACCGTACAGGTTGTGCACAGCCGTCCCGGTCAACTCCCGCAACCGATGCGCCGG
>NZ_JBKOOL010000327.1:0-1806 GCF_046764065.1 Nocardia sp. NPDC002869 | reverse complement strand
CGCCGACCGAGGTCGGCGGGTGCACAGGGACAGAACCGAAAAGACCCGCTAGGACTTGACCAGAGTCTCCTCGGGATGATGCTTGGCATCGCCCGTGAATCCGACGTGCGCTTCCGTGCGCATCCGCTCGATCATATGCGGGTAGTGCAGTTCGAAAGCGGGACGTTCGGAGCGGATCCGCGGCAGTTCGTAGAAGTTGTGCCGCGGCGGCGGGCAGCTGGTTGCCCATTCCAGGGAATTGCCGTAGCCCCACGGATCGTCCACCGTGACCACCTCGCCGTACCGGTAGCTCTTGAAGACATTCCACAGGAACGGCAGCATCGAGGCGCCGAGGATGAACGCACCGATGGTGGAGACGGTGTTCAGCGTGGTGAACCCGTCACCGGCCTGGTAGTCGGCGTAACGACGGGGCATACCTTCGGCGCCCAGCCAGTGCTGGACCAGGAAGGTGAGGTGGAAACCGAGGAACGTGGTCCAGAAGTGCCACTTCGCGAGCCGCTCGTCCAGCATCCGGCCGGTCATCTTCGGGAACCAGAAGTAGATACCGGCGTAGGTGGCGAACACGATGGTGCCGAAGAGCACGTAGTGGAAGTGCGCGACCACGAAGTAGGAGTCGGTGACGTGGAAGTCCAGCGGCGGGCTGGCCAGGATGACACCGGACAGACCACCGAAGAGGAAGGTGACGAGGAAGCCCACCGAGAACAACATCGGTGATTCGAACGTCAGCTGCCCCTTCCACATGGTGCCGATCCAGTTGAAGAACTTCACACCGGTCGGGACCGCGATGAGGAAGGTCATGAACGAGAAGTAGGGCAGCAGCACCGCGCCGGTGGCGTACATGTGGTGCGCCCACACCGCGATCGACAGGGCCGCGATGCCCAGGGTCGCGTAGACCAGGGTGGTGTAACCGAAGATCGGTTTACGGCTGAAGACCGGGAAGATCTCGGAGACGATACCGAAGAACGGCAGCGCGATGATGTAGACCTCGGGGTGCCCGAAGAACCAGAACAGGTGCTGGTAGAGCAGGATGCCGCCGGTACCCGGGTCGTAGATGTGGCCGCCCAGGTGCCGGTCGTAGGCCAGGCCCATGAGGGCGGCGGTCAGCAGCGGGAACGCCAGCAGGACCAGCACGCTGGTGACGGCGATGTTCCAGGTGAAGATGGGCATCCGGAACATGGTCATACCCGGAGCGCGCAGGCAGACCACGGTCGTCAGCATGTTCACACCGCCGAGGATGGTGCCCAGACCGGAGACGGCCAGGCCCATGATCCACAGGTCGGTGCCCACACCCGGTGAGTGCAGGATATCGGTGAGCGGCACGTAGGCCGTCCAGCCGAAGTCCGCGGCGCCGCCCGGGGTGATGAAGCCGGCGGTCGCCATGGTGGCGCCGAACGCGTACAGCCAGTAGCTGAAGGCGTTCAGGCGCGGGAAGGCGACGTCGGGGGCGCCGATCTGCAGCGGCAGGATGATGTTGGCGAATCCGAACACGATCGCGGTCGCGTAGAACAGCAGCATGATCGTGCCGTGCATGGTGAACAGCTGGTTGAACTGCTCGGGCGAGAGGAACTGCAGACCCGGACGAGCGAGCTCACCACGCATCATGAGGGCCATCAGGCCACCGATGAGGAAGAACGCCATCGAGGTGGTCAAGTACATGACACCCAGGACCTTCGGGTCCGTGGTGGTCACCATCTTGTAGATGAACGACCCCTTCGGCCCTGTTCGCGCCGGAAATGGCCGAGTCGCTTCCACCCCCTGCGGGACTGGCTTGGGCTCTACGGCAGTCACTGATCCTCCTGAAGGTGC
>NZ_JBKOOL010000326.1:0-1813 GCF_046764065.1 Nocardia sp. NPDC002869 | reverse complement strand
GCCCGAGCCGGACGGCCACCCGCGAATCCCGCGTGATCAGGCGACGATACCGGACTCCGAGCTACCCGCCAGGCTCCGCACCTGCCGCGCCGCCACCGACAGGGTCGCCAGATCGTGCCGGCTCACCCCGAAGATCTCGGTGAGCGCGGCGCGGGCCCGGGTCAGCCGTGACCGGTTGGTCTGCTCCCAGTAGTCCAGCTTCTCCGTCACCGGATCCTCCGGGTCGGTGGCGGTGGCGATATCCAGCGTCAGCAGCCGCAGCGACTCGTACAGGTCGTCGCGCAGCGCCAGCCGCGCCAGGCCGGCCCACCGCTGATCGTGGTCGAGATCGCCGACCGCGCTGATCAGCCGGGTGATCTCCAGATGCGCGTTGAGCGCGAAATAGAGTTCGGCGATCTCCTGTGCGTCGCGTTCGGCGATATCGGCGATATCCAGCACGTCCAGCAGCGGGAAGAGATGGATCAGACGGTAGACCTCGGCGGCCAGATCCTGCGGGGCGCCGTGTTCGGTCGCCTCGGTGGCGTGCGCGGCGACCCGTTCGGACAGCGGTTTCGGCAGCCAGCCGGGCACCCGGCCCGCCAGCGCACGCACTCCCTCGCGATAGCGGGTGATATCCGCCCCGATCGCGATCGGCTGCGGCCGGTTGAGCAGCAGCCAGCGCGCGGCACGTTCCAGCGTGCGGTTGGTCTCGAGCTCGAGCTGATCGCGGACCGAGGTCGGCATCTGCTCGGAGCGGATGCGCTGCCACAGCTCCCGCAACCCGAAGATCTCCACCGCGGCGGTGAACGCGCGGACCGCGTCGTCGGTGGTGGCGCCGATCTCCTCGGACAACCGGAAGGCGAACGTCGCACCGCCGAAATCGACCATCTCGTTGACCACCACGGTGGCCACGATCTCCCGGCGCAGTGGATGCGTGGTGATCGCACCGGCGAAACGCTCCCGCAGCGGTGTCGGGAAATAGTCCGGCAGCACCGCCGCGAAAGTGGGGCTGTCCGGCAGATCCCCGGCGAGCAGATCGGCCTTCAGCGCGAGCTTCACATGGGCGATCATCGTGGCCAGCTCCGGGGAGGTCAGCCCCGCCCCGCCGGCGATCCGGCGTTCCATCTCGGCGTCACCCGGCAACGCCTCGAGGCGGCGGTCCACGCCGCGCCCGGTCTCCAATTCGGTGAGCAGCCGCCGGTGCACCGCACCACGCCGCCCGGCGCCCGACCGGGACAGGCCGATCCGGAAGTTCTGCGAGATATTGTCGCGCAGCACCAGTTCGGCGACCTCGTCGGTCATTTCGGCCAGCAGCGGATTACGGTCTTCGAGATCGAGTTCGCCCGCCGACACCACCGCGTCGAGCAGAACCTTGATATTCACCTCATGATCGGAGCAATCCACCCCCGCGGAATTGTCCAGCGCGTCGGTGTTCATCTTCCCGCCGTTACGGCAGAACTCGATACGCCCCAGCGCCGTCGCACCGAGGTTTCCGCCCTCACCGATCACCTTCACCCGGAGACGATCGGCATTCACCCGCACCGCGTCATTGGATTTGTCACCTACGTCGGCGTTCGTTTCCGAACTCGCCTTGATATAGGTACCGATACCACCGTTCCACAACAGATCGACCGGCGCCTCGAGAATCGCGCGGATCATCTCCGGCGGCGAGAGCCGGGTGACGCCGGCCGGAAGTTGCAGCGCGGCACGGACTTCCGGGCTGACCGGAATAGCCTTCGCGGTGCGGTCGTAGACGCCGCCACCCGCACTGATCAACGAACGATCATAATCCGCCCAACTCGACCGAGCCAACCCGAACAACCGCGACCGCTCA
>NZ_JBKOOL010000325.1:0-1897 GCF_046764065.1 Nocardia sp. NPDC002869 | reverse complement strand
CGGGCATCGGTGCGCGACCCGCGTGCGTGACGGGACCCGGCCGTGGGCACGGGCCCAGGGACTCGGCCTCCCCATGTCGATCCGGACACGCAGACCTTTTGTCCATCCCGGACGGGGCATCTGTGGTCGGCGCCCGTCCCGGCTCCGGAGTGACGGAACGGAGGAGCGCAGCGACCGAGCGGTGACGTGAAGAACAGGTCCACGGCTCCGACCATCGACGCCGGAGCCCCCGCAATGAACCACTCGGCGAACGATCGCCTGCCCAATCGTTGCCAAGCCGTATACATCGGGTTTTCCGCACCGACCCGCAGGAATCTCTCCGCGCTGTAACCTCGATAGTGTGCAGCGACGAATTATGGGGATCGAGACCGAATTCGGTGTGACGTGCACCTTTCACGGACACCGCCGGCTCAGCCCCGACGAGGTGGCCCGGTATCTGTTCCGCCGGGTGGTTTCCTGGGGGCGCAGCTCCAATGTGTTCCTGCGAAACGGCGCCCGGCTCTACCTCGACGTCGGTTCGCATCCGGAGTACGCCACCGCCGAATGCGACAGCCTGGTCCAGCTGGTCACCCATGACCGGGCCGGGGAGCGAGTACTGGAGGAGCTGCTCATCGACGCCGAGCAGCGCCTCGCGGAGGAGGGTATCGGCGGGGACATCTACCTGTTCAAGAACAACACCGATTCGGCGGGCAACTCCTACGGCTGCCACGAGAACTTCCTGGTGGTGCGGGCCGGCGAGTTCTCCCGGATCTCCGACGTGCTGCTGCCGTTCCTGGTGACCCGGCAGTTGATCTGCGGGGCCGGCAAGGTGCTGCAAACGCCGAAGGCGGCCACGTTCTGCCTGTCGCAGCGGGCCGAGCACATCTGGGAGGGCGTCTCCTCGGCGACCACCCGCTCGCGTCCGATCATCAACACCCGGGACGAGCCGCATGCCGACGCCGAGAAGTATCGGCGCCTGCACGTGATCGTGGGCGATTCCAATATGGCCGAGACCACCACCATGCTCAAGGTCGGCACCGCCGCCCTGGTGCTGGAAATGATCGAGGCCGGGGTGTCGTTCCGCGATTTCGCGCTGGACAATCCCATCCGGGCGATCCGCGAGGTCAGCCACGACCTCACCGGCCGCCGTCCGGTGCGGTTGGCGGGTGGCCGGCAGGCCAGCGCCCTGGACATCCAGCGCGAGTACTACGCCCGCGCCGTGGAACATCTGCGCAACCGGGACCGTGATCCGCAGGTCGATCAGGTGGTCGATCTGTGGGGCCGCACCCTGGACGCGGTGGAGTCGCAGGATTTCGCCAAGGTCGACACCGAGATCGACTGGGTGATCAAGCGCAAACTGTTCCAGCGCTACCAGGACCGCTACAACATGGAGCTGGCCGATCCCAAGATCGCCCAGCTGGACCTGGCCTACCACGACATCAAACGCGGCCGCGGCGTCTTCGACCTGCTGCAGCGCAAGGGCCTGGCCAAGCGGATCACCGAGGACGACGCGGTCGACACCGCCGTCGACACCCCACCGCAGACCACCCGGGCGAAACTGCGCGGTGATTTCATCACCGCCGCCCAAGCGGCCGGCCGGGACTTCACGGTCGACTGGGTCCACCTCAAGTTGAACGACCAGGCCCAGCGCACCGTGCTGTGCAAGGACCCGTTCCGCTCGGTGGACGAGCGCGTGGATCGCCTGATCGCCTCGATGTAGAGAGTCACCCGGGGCCGGTCGGACTGTGGTCCGGCCGGCCCCGGACGTATGTTCGCTGCCTGTCCACTACGCCCGGCGGCCTCCGGACACGCCCCCGAATGAGAAGTCGCCCTTTCGCGAAGGTGAGGTTGTGAACTCACTCGCCAAGGTGCTGTGTTTATCTGCGCCGCCTTCGGCGGCGCGGGGTCGAGGCCCCCT
>NZ_JBKOOL010000324.1:0-1959 GCF_046764065.1 Nocardia sp. NPDC002869 | reverse complement strand
GTGTGCCGTAGTGCGGCGGCGGCGCGTCTGCGCCGCCGCTCTTGAACCTATATGGCGAAATTCGGCAACAACTCGCGCTACGTGAGGTGCGTCCGGAGAATTGACCGTATGACTGCTCTAGTGCTCACGCCGGAACGACGAAATGAGTTGGCCGAGTTGCTCGATGACGGGGCACGGTTGCAGGCCGAGTATCCGAAGGTGGCTGAGTACCTGGATACGGCTCCGATGTTGTCAGGAACCGACGACCCGCAGGCTGATGCGGCATTCGACCTGCGGTTTGTGCACTACATGACCGGCGGTGAGACCGAGTCGGGTAATCCGTACTGGGATATCGTCGCGCCAGCGGTCAGGCTCGATAGTGACCGGCGGGTGGTCAACGGAGGAAGTGCGGTCGGCAGCGTCCGGCTGGGGTTTGCGCAGACGATCTTGCAGGCGGCCTTCGCCTACGCGGTGCCATCGCCCGAGACACTGGCGTGGGTGAAGGACTTCGCCGGTGATCGGCGGGTTGTGGAGCTCGGCGCCGGGCGGGGCTACTGGGCGCGGCTGCTGGCCGATGACGGGCTACTGGTGCAAGCCTTCGATTCCGAACCGCCGGATTCGTCCGAGAACGCTTCATTTCCCAGGGCTGGCCGACAGCAGAGTGTGTGGTTTCCGGTTGATGGCCTGGACGGCTTTGGGGCTGAACTGGATGCGGATACGGTCCTGCTCCTGTGCTGGCCGCCCGGCTGGGGCAACCGGATGGCCTCGGAAGCGCTGGAACTGTTCGAGTCGCGAGGCGGTCAGCGAGTGATCTATCTCGGTGAGCCGAAGGGCGGCAAGACGGGAGATGATCCATTCTTCGATCGCCTGTCGGAGGGTTGGACACTCGAAACTCAAGACCCGCAGTATGTTTCGTGGTGGAACCTTGCGGATGCGGCGCAGGGGTGGGTCCGCCGCGGGTAACCCAGCAAGCAACGAGAATGGCCCGGCCGATGACGACCGGGCCATTTGCGTGTCTGGTGTCAGATCTGCGGGTCGAGAACCATCCGGAAGACGAACGAGTCGTACCGGTCTTTCGGATATGACACATCGGACAGCATGAGAACGCGTCCGTCTGCCAGTAGGAACCGTTGGCGGACCGTTTTCACCAGCTCGCCAGTGGGCACCTCAAGCCAGTCGGCATGAGCTGGTACAGGGGGGCGGTCGGCAACAGTCTCCTCAAGAATTTCAGCGGTGGCTACATCCGTGCCAGGCAGTTGGTAGCTGTCGGAGATCGAGGCCGGGCGCCCACGGTCTGAGGCCATGACGATCTGGTGTTCGATGTCGTCGCCGATCTCGATACCGAATACTTCGGCAAGCTCGCGGTCGGCTTGCACTATCGAGGTCTCGCGATCGATTGTCACCTGGTCCTCGTCGGCCGACTCGTTGGTGTAGGTGACCTCGGGGTCTTCCATCTGCCGTTCCGGCGAGACGCGGACGAGGGTGGGCCGGGAGGCTACGAACGTTCCTCGACGTTCGACGCTGTAGACGAGTCCCTGACGTAGCAGCAGCTCCATGGCTCGGCGGATGACGATATCGGATACGTTGTGCTGCTTCGCCAGCTCCGAATAGCTCGGTAGCTGGGATCGCACCGGCCGCGCTCCGCTGCGGATCTCGCGCGCGATCTCCCCTGCAATCCGAACGTACGCAGGCTCGCTCATGGCTCTACTCCTCCGAGTCGTTTCGTTGCCGATACGCAGTTGCGTATACGCAAATCAACTAACAAGGTACGCGCCTCGCGGTGATCGCCTGTCAAGGCCACTGGAATCTGTGTATACGCAATCCTCTTGTGCGTATACACAGTTGCGTATACTCTGTTGTGTATGCACAGAGAGTGCAAACGCTGACAAGGAGTTTCAGAGATGGCATTGAAGGACATGTGGATTCCGACCGACTTCCGTTCCGTGTTCCCGAAGGGTGTGTTGCTGCTGGGTGATGTCG
>NZ_JBKOOL010000323.1:0-2008 GCF_046764065.1 Nocardia sp. NPDC002869 | reverse complement strand
CTCGACCCCGCGGCGCCGAAGGCGCCGCAAATAAACACTGTCGGCGCATCTGCGTAGGGTGCGGCTGTGGCAGTGACCAAGAACAAAGCCGTCTATCGGTGTTCGGAGTGCGCGCACGAAGTCGCCAAATGGGTCGGTAAGTGTCCCGGTTGCGGGTCGTGGGGGACCGTGGACGAGGCGATGCCGGTGGCGGCCGCGGCGGCGGGACCGGGGCGTAAGGCGATGCTCCCGACTACTGCAGCGGCGCCGATCTCCCGGATCGATTCGAAGACGACCACGGCGCGACCCACGGGGGTGTCCGAGCTGGATCGGGTGCTGGGCGGTGGGATCGTCGCGGGGTCGGTGGTGTTGCTGTCCGGTGAGCCGGGAGTGGGTAAATCGACGTTGCTGCTCGAGGTGGCGCATCGCTGGGCGCGGCAGCGCGACGAGCGGGCCCTCTACGTGACAGCGGAGGAATCGGCGGGACAGGTGCGCTTGCGCGCCGACCGGACGGGTGCGGTACACGACCGCGTGTATCTGGCCGCCGAATCCGATCTCTCGGTGGTGCTCGGACATGTCGATCAGGTGAAACCCACACTGCTGGTGGTCGATTCGGTACAGACGATGCTGGCCGCCGATACCGACGGCGTGATCGGGGGTGTCACCCAGGTACGAGCGGTGACCGCGGCGCTGACATCGCTGGCGAAGGCGAGCGGTATCGCCGTACTGCTGGTGGGACATGTCACCAAGGACGGCGCGGTCGCCGGTCCACGCACGCTGGAACATCTGGTCGATGTGGTGTTGCAGTTCGAGGGCGACAAGAACACCACGTTGCGGATGGTGCGCGGGATCAAGAACCGGTTCGGCAGCGCGGACGAGGTGGGCTGTTTCGAACTCCACGACGACGGGATCGCCTGTGTGACAGACCCTTCCGGGCTGTTCCTGCACCATCGCGCGGATTCGGTGCCGGGTACGGCGGTCACCGTCGCGATGGACGGGAAGCGGCCGCTGGTGGGCGAGGTCCAGGGGCTCACGGTGGAAACGCAGGCGCCGGCGCCACGCCGGGCCGTCAGCGGACTGGACTACAACCGGGTGGCCATGGTGCTGGCGGTGCTGCAGAGCCGGTGCGGTCTCTATGTCGGCAAACAGGACATCTACGCGGCCACCGTGGGCGGCATGCGGCTCACCGAGCCCGCCGCGGACCTCGCCGTCGCGCTCGCCATCGCCAGCGCGGCCCGGGATACGGCGCTGCCGCCCGGCTGGGTGATCCTCGGCGAAGTGGGGCTGGCCGGGGAGGTCCGGCGGATCACCTCGGTGACCCGCCGGCTCGCCGAGGCCGAACGACTCGGGTTCACCACCGCGGTGGTCCCGCCGGGCACCGACGGTAAGGCCACACCGATGACCCTGCACGAGGCGTCCAGTCTGCGCGGCGCGCTGCGGTTGGCCGGCCTGACGAAGAAATGACCGGCGTCAGGCGATATTGAAGGGTTCGGGCGCGCTGTGCACCGAACCCATCTGCGCCACCACGTTGTAGGCGCCCGCGGGTACCTGCACCCGCTCCCCCGCGCATTCCGGCTGCGAGGTCGCGCCGGTCCAGGTCACCGTGAACGCGGCCTGCTCACCGCGGTCGAGGGTGCGCACATCCGGATCGCCGTCGGGAAAACAATCCGTGCTCGCCCACAGTTGCCGCCCACCGTCGAGCGAATGCACGGATACGCGCTGCAGCCCGGATCCCATGTCCCGGGTGCACGGCGCACCGGAGATATTGGTGATCACGATGCCGAATACCGGTTCCTCACCCACCTGGTAGGTGGGCTGCCCCACCGACACCTTGATGGCCAGTGACTGGTCGGCACATTGGCCCGAGGCCGCCGGCGTGGGTTCGGTACTGCGCGTACCGGATACCGTGCCGGCCGCACGCGTGCCGGTGGCCGTGGCGGTGGCGGTGGCGGTGGCGGTGGCGGTGGCGGTGGACGACGCGACCGGCCCCGGGCCGGGCTCTGTGGTCTCGGAGCCCGATGCCGCCGCG
>NZ_JBKOOL010000322.1:0-2010 GCF_046764065.1 Nocardia sp. NPDC002869 | reverse complement strand
AAAACTGTTACATGCGATCCGCGGAGGCCGCAGCGAAGGCGGAGGTATCGCATCATCATCTCTCCTCAGAAACTGATACATGCGGCCTGCGGAGGCCGTAGCGGAGGCGGAGGTATCGCATCATGATCTCTCCTCGAAAACGGTGATATGCGGTCCGCGTAAGCCGCAGCGGACGTGGAGGTATCGCATCACTGCTCTCTCCTCTTCTCGTGTGGTCCCGCGGTACGCGGAAGCGTTGTCGCCCGTGCCGGGCCGATGCGGTGGTGGGTCCGGTGGATGGCGCCGGAACCGCCGGTCAAGAATTCGGTGGTTCGGAGCCGACCACCCAGAGCGCGTGGAACTGGGCCGCCCCGCCCATGGCGTGGCCGATGGCGCGGCGCGCGTCCGGGACCTGATGCGCACCCGCGGTACCCCGTACCTGCATGGCCGCCTCGGCGAACCGCAGCAGACCGGTTGCACCCGTGGGGTTTCCGGAGAGCACTCCGCCGGACGGGTTGATCGGCAGGTCCCCGCCGAACGCGGTGCGGCCGGAATCCACCACCTTCCACCCCCGGCCGACCTCGGCCAGGCCCACGTTCTCCAGCCAGATCGGTTCGAACCAGCTGTAGGGGATGTAGAGCTCGGCGGTATCGATCTCGCGGGCCGGATCGGTGATCCCGGCCTGCCGGTACGCCTCGGCGGCGCACTGCCTTCCGGCCTCTGGATTCACCTCGTCGCGCCCGGCGAAGTGACCGGTTTCGGTGCGCCACGACATGCCGTGGATCCAGGCGGGGGGACGGCCGGTGTGGTGGGCGTCGGCTTCCCCGGTGATCACCACCGCGCACGAACCATCCGACGAGGGGCACGATTCCAGGAAACGGATCGGATCCCAGAGCATCCGGGATTCGCGCACCTGCTCCACGGTGATATCCGGTAACTGGATATGCGCGTACGGGTTCCGGGTGGCATTGAGACGGTGGTTGACCGCGATCTGCCAGCCGATGTGCTCGGGTGCCGCGGACCGGCGGATGTACTCCCGGATCACCGGTGCGAAATGCGCCCCGGCACCCGCGCCGAGTTGCGCGCTGAAGGGCAGCCCGCGTGACAGCGCCCAGGTGAAATCACCTTCGGATTCCTTCGAATACGCGACCACCAGCACCCGCCGGGCCAGACCCGCCTGCACCAGATGGGCGCCGTAGATGGCGGCGTGCCCGCCGACGCTGCCGCCGGTGAACACCCGGGTCACCGGTAGCCCGCGGGCTCCCATCGCGTCGGCGAGGTAGAGCTCGGGATTCATCACCCCGTCGAACAGGTCGGGCGTCTTCGACAGCACGACGGCATCGATATCGCCGAATTCCAGTTCGGCGTCGGCCATTGCCTCGTCGACGGCTTCGCGCACCATCGCGCCGATGGTGACCTTGCGCTTCTTTGCCTGTTTGCTCTGTCCGATTCCGACGACCGCGAGTTTCACCGGTCTCCCTCCATAAGGCAGATCATGTTCTGCTGGAGCGCGGGCCCGTTGGTGGCGTGTGCCAGCGTGCGGTCCGCGCGACCGGTCAGGATGTGCTGTGCCGCGGCGCCGATCCGGATGAGTCCGGTGGCGGTGGTGGGCCGGGCGACCAGTGGCCCGCCCCCCGGATTGATCGTTGCCCCGGACAGTTCGAGTGCCTGGGCCAGCAACGGTTCCTGATAGCTGTACTCGGTATGCAGTTCGGCGATCTGGACCTCGCGGGCGGCGAAACCGGCCTGCTCGGCGGCCTTCGCCGCGGCCACCGTCACCGTGTCGACGCGGGTCAGGTCGCGGGTTCCCGGATAGTGGCTGTCCATCCGGTGGTCGGCGCCGCGCACCCAGGCCGGGCGCCGCGCCAGCCGCCGCGCGGTATCACCGGCCGCCAGCACCAGGACCGCCGCGGCGTCGCCGATGGGGGCCCCCACGGTGGGCCCCCGCCGGCAGGGCCGCGATGTCGCGGGCCGCCGGTGGTTCAGATTGGAAGATCACCCCTCTGTTCAAAAGTCAAAACCAAGAAAAAC
>NZ_JBKOOL010000321.1:0-2061 GCF_046764065.1 Nocardia sp. NPDC002869 | reverse complement strand
CACGGCGCGGCGGGAACCGGCCCGCCCGCTCCGTGCCGGCCGGCGGACCGCCCGGGCAGGTCCGCTACCGCTCCTCCGGATGCGCGGCCCGCCAGGTGAGCACCCGCTGGTAGACCGCGTCGAACCAGGGTTCCTCGACCGCCAGGTAGGCGGCGACGGCTTCCTCTCGATCGAGCCCGCCGGCCGCGGCCGCCGCCTTCTGCTTCACCTCGGCGTATTCCGCCCGCGCGGCCGGTTCGGCGCGCAGCCAGTCGCGGAAGGCGAGCGCGAACACCTGCCCGGGCCCACCGGCGACCCGCAGATGGACATAGGCCGGGCGCCCGGGATCGGCGCTGCCGTGCACGCGTTTCTCCCAGCGCCCCGGATCCACCTCGGCACCGGCGCCCGGCTTCGGATTGTCGTGGGTGTGCTGCGGGATCAACGGGAATCCGGCGGCGGCCAGCGCGTCGCGGATACCGTCGGCCGCGGCGAGGTCCGGCACGGTGATCTGCAGGTCGAGGAGATCTTTCGCGGGCAGGCCGGGCACCGCGGTGGAACCGATATGGTCGATCCGCACCGCGGCGGCGCCGGCGGCCACCCGCAGCCGCGCGATCAGCCGCTGCGCCTGCGCGGCCCATTCCGGATCCGGGTCCACGAGCCGGGGCGCCGGCCGCACCGCGTCACCGGAGCGCAAATTCGCCTCGAAGGGGACCAACCGCTCGTCCCACAGCCGCGCCACAGCGGCTTCGACCGCGCCGGCGGGGCCGTTGTTGTCCAGCAGCACATCGGCGGCGGCCCGGCGCTGCTCGTCGGTCGCCTGCGCCGCGATCCGCGCCCGCGCATCGTCCTCGGTCACCCCACGGAACTCGACCAGGCGCCGGATCCGGGTCTCGGCGGCGACATCCACCACCAGCACCAGATTCATGAAGGGCGCCATATGGTTTTCCACCAGCAGCGGAACATCCTGGACCACCACGGCGTCCGGCGCGGCGGCGGCGAAGAGTTCGGCCGTGCGCTGCCCGACCAGCGGATGAGTGATGGAGTTCAGAGTGGTGCGTGATTCGTCGTCACGAAACGCCTTGGCCGCCAACGCCGGACGATCCAGGCTGCCGTCCGCGGCCAGGATATCCGAGCCGAACGCCTCGACCAGGGCGGCGAGCCCCGGTGTTCCGGCCGCGACCACTTCCCGTGCGATGACATCGGAGTCGATGAGCACCGCGCCCCGCTCCACGAGCGCTCGCGCGACCGTCGATTTGCCCGCTCCCATACCGCCGGTGAGGCCGATTCGTAGCATTCGCCCAGTCTCGCATCCGTCCGTACCGGCGCAGCGACGAGGTTTCGCGCATTACCCGCTCGACACGCCCAGGCGTGGGGGAACGGCGCAAATGTCCTGATTACGCCAGTGACTGCGTTAGTGTTCGGCCTGAGTGCACGCCCCGATTCACCGCTTCTGTTACGGATAGCAAAGGAACGAGCATGCGCATCAGGTACTACCGCACAGGCCGGCACCGGCTGGGGGCGCCGGGGCGCGTGCACTGTCTCACCATTCCGGCCGTGGCGGCGTATCTGGCGAAGAACCGCCGCCCTTGGCTCAGCCTTTTCACCATCGCCCCCCGCCACAGTCTCGCCGCTCATCGCCCGCGTCCGTCGATGGTCTGGCCGCGCTGGGTCCCGGTCCCGGCAGGTTAGTTCCCGGCGGACAACGGTGGCCCGGTCTTCGGACCGGGCCACTGTTGTATCCCGGGGCGCTAGAGCCCCAATTTGTCGACCAGCTCATCCATTTCGGCTCGGAAGAGTTTGGCCGGGTCGGCTGTCTGCGGCCGCAGATGGCCGTACACCTCGAGCGCGATGAGGCCGTGCATCCGGCCCCACATACGCAGCGCGAAAGCCAATCCGGCGGGCGGCAGTTCAGGGAACTCCGATCGGACGTGCCCGGTGAGTTCCGGGGCGAAATCGGCCCAGTCGACGTGGGCATCAGCCGCCCGGCCGCGACGGTGGGGCCACACGGCACCGTTCTCCACCGCGTAGGCCCAGAACTGGCGGGAGACCTGGAACCGCTCGTTGATATCGACGGCCTTGCCG
>NZ_JBKOOL010000320.1:0-2084 GCF_046764065.1 Nocardia sp. NPDC002869 | reverse complement strand
GCCGACGGCCCGCCAACACAGGACCCCGACTCCACCGCGTCCGGTCGCGGGACCGGGGCCCTGCGCCGACGCTGGAACCGCGCCGTGCACCCGCTTTCCGAAGGGGCCGGCCGGGACACGCGCCCGGGTGCGACGACCGCGCCCGAGGAGCGGTCCATCTTGCTGGACCGTGCGGCCGCGACCGGCGGCGGTCTCGTCATCGCCCCCGGCTGGCGGGAGCGTGCCGCCGCGCAGGCCCGGACGCCGGGGCCCCGGTGGGTCGCGGCCCGCTGGTGGCTGCGGCGATCCGCCGTGGATCTCTGGTCCCGCCGTCCCACCCGGGCCGAACTCGCCGACCTCGTGGCGCGCCGGCCGTCCGCCGAGGAGATCGCCGCCGCGGCCCGGCGCCGCCGCGTACTCCTCGGTGTACTGCTGCTCGCCCTGTTCTTGGCGGCGGGCGACGGATCCGCGGGTCTCGCTGTCACCGACCGGAGCCCGGTTCCGGGAATCGCCTATCGGGTGGCCCTCGCCCATCCCTTGCGACTGTCCGCAGCGGTGCCTTCGGTGCGCCGCTATCTCGATGCCATCGACAACGGGGAACGCCTCCGCGAACAGGCGGTGGTGGCCGCGGCCGCCCGGGCCACCTTGGAACGTGCCAAGGCCGAAGCCGCCGCCGCGGTCGCCGGCCGGGAGCAGCCCTGGATAAACACCGCGCCCGCGCCGGGCGTCCTCGAGGGCGGGCTGATCCCGCCCGGCGCCGTGCCGCCCGGCGCCGGTGGTTACGTCCTGCCCGCGCCGGGCACCTTCACCTCCGGTTTCGGCAGCCGGTGGGGCACTTTCCATCGTGGTATCGATATCGCCGGCCCGATCGGTACCCCGATCTACGCCGTCGCGAGCGGCACCGTGATCGATGCCGGTCCCGCCGCCGGTTTCGGCCTGTGGGTGCGGATTCGGCACGACGACGGCGCGATCTCGGTCTACGGCCATATGTACGACTTCTTCGTCTCGGTCGGGGAACGGGTCCCGGCCGGTATGCAGATCGCGCGAATGGGCAACCGCGGTGATTCCACCGGACCGCATCTGCATTTCGAGATCATCTTGGATGGTCAGCATGTCGATCCGCAGCGCTGGCTCGCACTGCACGGACTCTCGTACAGCTGACCCGAATTGATCATGGCAAATACTCAGAATTCTGCAGATCTGCGTCCATATCACGCGTCCATATCACGAACGAACACACGACTTACATCCATGTAAGTCCAGGTAGATCGACTTTTCTCAGCAGAATAAAACATCGAGTTATTCTTTTGTTCACCTATCGTTAAGTTTACGCAATCAATCTGTGATTTGCCAGATAACGAACCGCAAGTTCGTTTGCCGCATGGTTATCGATTCGTCCGAACATTCCGATGCGGAGGCTCGCCCCGGCGGCGCAGTGCGCCATCCGGCCGCGGAAAACTGAATCCCCTTCCACAACACAAGTCATAAAGAAGCAGCGCAACGACTACCTGCGCGCTGTAGGAGCCGTTCCCATGCGTTTACGAAACCTGTTACCGCTCGTCGCCGTCGCCGCTGCTGTCGTGGTCCCCACCCAGGCACACGCCGACGCACCCATCACCGGTGTGCCCGCAGTACTGCAGGCCCCGGCCCAACAGGCCCAGCAGCAGATCCTCCACTGGCAGCAGCTGCCGCAGCCACTCCCGGAAACATTCGGCACACCGTCCTACTCCAACGACCTGGACGGCTGGATCCGCAACGCGCTGGCGGTACTCGGCCGACACGGTATTCCGGCCAGCTACGACGGCATCCACCGCAATGCCATGCGCGAGTCCAGCGGCAACCCCCAGGCGATCAACCTGTCGGACTCCAATGCCGCGGCGGGCACCCCCTCGAAGGGGCTCATGCAGGTCATCGATCCCACTTTCACCGCCTACCACGTGGACGGCACCTCGTGGGATATCTACGACCCGGTCGCCAATATCGCCGCGGCCTGCAACTACGCCGCCCACCGCTACGGCTCCATCGACAACGTCTTCGGAGCCTACTGAGCGGCCGGCCGGGAGGCCGGCCCCGGTGCGGGAGAGCGAACGCCGCTGCGCCGCCCG
>NZ_JBKOOL010000319.1:0-2093 GCF_046764065.1 Nocardia sp. NPDC002869 | reverse complement strand
ACCCGGTGACAGCACTGCTGTCACCGGGTGTTCTGTATTCCGGGCCGATACCCGGATCAGCGCAGGATCTTGAACAGCAGTGCCCCGGCCACCAGCGCGCCGACACCGATCAGGGTGTATTTCACCTTCGGCTCGTTCACCTTCGCCAGCGCCAGCTGCTTGGTCCCCTCCGCGATCCGCTGCGGATCGGCCCGCACGGCGATCTCGTCGAGAGTGCCGGCCAACCGCTCCCGCGCGGCCTCGATCTCCTGCTCGATCCGCTCGGTATCCTTTGCCACCTTCACGCCTCCTGTAACTGGTCTGCCGCGCTCGTAGGCGGCCGATGTTCCACCCCTGGACCGCCGTCGTCCGCGGATCGGCCGGGGCCCGGGCTCGAGTGTATCCGCGCCCACCACACTCGCCGGTTGTTCCTCCCGCTCGCGATCCGCCCGTGCGCGGTCCTCCGGACATGGGCGGGCGGCGCGTCGCGTTTCGCCGGATCGCCGCGACGAGTACGCGGCCGGGAACCCCGCGGGTCGATTACGGTAGCGAGGGTGACCGACAACCAGCGACTCTCCCCCGGCGACCCGGCACCCGATTTCACCCTCCCCGATGCCGACGGCAACGAGGTATCGCTCGCCGACTACCGCGGCCGCAAGGTCGTGGTGTACTTCTACCCCGCCGCGAGCACCCCCGGCTGCACGAAACAGGCCTGCGACTTCCGGGACAGCCTCGGCGAACTGAACTCCGCCGGCCTCGAGGTGATCGGTATCTCCCCCGACAAACCGGCCAAGCTCGCCAAATTCCGGGACGCCGAGAAGCTGAACTTTCCGCTGCTGTCCGACCCCGACCGCGCGGTGCTCACCGCATGGGGCGCCTTCGGCGAGAAAACCATGTACGGCAAGACGGTGACCGGCGTCATCCGCTCGACCTTCCTCGTCGATGCCGAGGGGAAGATCGAAGTGGCGCAGTACAACGTGCGCGCGACCGGGCACGTCGCCAAACTGCGTCGCGATCTCTCGGTCTGATCCGTGACCACCCGGGCCCGGCCCGGGTGGTCACTCGTAGGAGGCGATCAGCCGCTCGTAGCCGTCGAGCAGTAGCCCCAGCCCGGTGTCGAAGAACAGTGTCGCCCACTGCTGATCGTCCTGTTCGAAGGCCTGGGCCCGCACGGCCGCGGTGCGGGCGGGGAACCGGCCGGGGTCCAGCCGGTCGACGATCCCCTGATCGTTCGTCCCGCCGAACCGGGCGCCGAGACAAGTGGTGCGCGGCCCGGATCGGCGGTGTTGCGAGTGTGAGACATGACAGACTCGCCGTCACAGTTCCATACTCTGCACCATGGTGTTCCCGCTACCGCTAGCCTGGGACAGGTGAACGTACGGACGGAGGCCAGGGCCAAACGGCGTCCGGACCCTGCGCTGGAGCTCCAGGACGACCCGCAAGAGCTGATGCCACGCCGGCGTCCGACCCAGGAACGCAGCAAGCGGAAATTCGACGCACTGCTGCAGGCATCGCGCGAACTGCTGGTGGAAGTCGGTTTCGAATCGTTCACCTGCGAAGAGGTCGCGGCCCGCGCCGAAGTCCCCATCGGCACGCTCTACCAGTTCTTCGCCAACAAATATGTGATCGTCTGCGAGCTGAACCGGCAGGACCTGGTGGCGGTATCGCAGGAGCTGGCCGATTTCCACGGCGAGATCCCGTCCCTGGACTGGCTGCGGCATATGAACCAGTTCGTCGACCATCTCGCCAACCTGTGGATGACCGACCCGTCCCGGCGCGAAGTGTGGCTGGCCATGCAGTCCACGCCGTCCACCCGGGCCACCGGCGCCATCCACGAGAAGGAATTCGCCGAGGTCGTCTCGCAGATGCTGCGCCCGCTCACCCCGCGCACGCCGCGGGCCCGGCGGACCATGATGGCCGAGGTGCTGGTGCATGTGGTCTATTCGATGATGAACTTCTCGGTGCAGGACGAGCAGAGCCACGCCGACGCGGTCGCCGAGCTCAAACGGCTCATGGTCGCCTATCTCCTGGTCGCGGAGAAGGAATCCCGCACCGCCAGCCAGCGCTGAGCCCGCCGCGAATACGGATCGGCAACGGCCCGGAGCGATTCGCTC
>NZ_JBKOOL010000318.1:0-2120 GCF_046764065.1 Nocardia sp. NPDC002869 | reverse complement strand
CGCCGTTTCGGCCTCGAGACTCGAGCCTTCGGCTCATGCGCTTTCGAGGCCGAAACGGCGAGACGGGCCTCAACCCTTGGAGGTGTCTCGTAAAACTCGACGCATGCGGGTTGCGTCGGCGTTCGATGATCGGATCGGAGGCCGACTCGGTCGAATCGGAGGCCGACTCGACCACTGGTCGGCGTGGCATCCGACTACCTTCACGAATAGCGGCGCCCGCTCGGTGCCGAGTCTTGCGAGGCCCTGAAAGGGTCGAGGCCCGTCCCGCCCCTTGGCCGAAGGTGCTCAAAGGTCGCGCTCTATGGGCGGTCCACCGCACGTCGCATGCGCGAAGCGCGAGTCTCGAGGCCTGGACGGCGGGACCGAGGGGGCCTCGACCCCGCGGCGCCGCAGGCGCCGCAAATAAACACTGCTAACATGGTGCTTGCAATTGCTAGCACCCCGATCTATCGTTGTAACTACAACGCCAGAAGGTGAGTGATGGCCGACGGTCCCGAGGTTTTCGCCCAGCGCACCGACGATCCGGCAGCGTCTGCCGGCGCCGGCGACAAGGCAGCCCGCGTGGTCAACGCGGCGCAGGACATCGGAGGATTCATCAGGGCGCAGCGTGAAGCCGCGCAGGTTTCGTTGCGTCAGCTCGCCCAGCTGGCGGGGGTGAGCAACCCGTATCTCAGCCAGATCGAGCGCGGATTGCGTAACCCCTCCGCCGAAGTGCTGACGCAGATCGCCAAGGCCCTGCGGGTTTCTTCGGAGGTGTTGTATGTGCGCGCCGGCTACCTCGAGCAGCGGCCGCACAGTCCCGTCCGGGACGCCGTGCTCGCCGATTCCGCGATCAGTGAGCGGCAGAAACAGGTGCTCCTGGATATATATGAATCGTTCCGCCGGGAGAACGGGCCGGAGGAAGCGATTCCCCGGGACAGTGTTGTTCCACAACCGACAACCGATGCTCCACGCCAGGAGAACGATAAATGACCGAGAAGTACACCACTGCCAAACCACTGTTCGCCACCGTCGGCGCCACGGACGCGGTATACGCCGCGGTTGTGGACGCGGTGACCCAGGTGCGTGAGCGCGCGACAGATGTCAACGGCCGGGTCCGGGTCGAAGAGGCCCGTGAGCGCTTCGCCGGGTTGCCTGCCGATGTGCAGACCCAGTTCGAGCAGATCCGTGCCCGGTTGTCCGAGTTGCCCTCGGAGCTGCCGGAGGACCTGGCCGAGCTGCGCGAGAAATTCACCACCGAGGAACTGCGCAAACTCGCCGAGCAGTACTACCGCCAGGTGGTCGACCTCTACGCGGACCTGGCGGTGCGCGGTGAGGAAACCGTCGAGCGGCTGCGCGCCAACCATCTGGTCGAGGAGCAGGTCGGCCGGGTGGAGACCCTGTACAAGGACGCCAGCGTCCGGGCCGAGGAGGTGCTCGGCCGGGTCAACGGGCTGATCGGTCGCGCCCGGACCGAATCGGAGCCGGCCACCGCGCCGACCACGGCGCCGGCCGCCGAGTCGGCTGCCCCCGCCGCGCCGGCGGTGCTCGACGCCGAGGTGTTCGAGGTCGCCCCGGAAATCGCGCCCGAGCCCGTGCCCGAGGTAGCCCCCGAGCCCGCGCCCGCCCCGCCGGTGAAGAAGGCGCCCGCCGCGAAGAAGGCTCCGGCCGCGAAGAAGCCCGCCCCCGTCAAGAAGGCCGCGCCGAAGAAGCTCTGACCTGGCAATCCAGGTGAAGCGCCCCCGTGCACATGCAGTGCGCGGGGGCGCTGCTCTTATCATGGTGGGGTGGACAAGGTGTATGGCTTGACCGGGTTGATCATGGTCGCGCTGTGGCTGCTGGCGACAAGCGCGGCTGTTTTCGCGCTCGTGCACGCCGTGCGCCAGCGCTCCGACGCATTCACCGCGGTCGACAAACTGACCAAGCCCATCTGGCTGGGCATCCTCGGTGTGGCGATCCTGCTGATGCTGGTGAGCTGGCCCGGCCTGGGACTATTGGCATTCATCGCCATCATCGCGACCGGTATCTACCTGGCCGATGTGCGGCCGAAGGTGGACGAGGTCCAGCGCGGCCCGCGCTGGTAAGAGCTGTGTTTATTGGCGGCGCCTTCGGCGCCGCGGGGTCGAGGCCCCCTCGGTCCC
>NZ_JBKOOL010000317.1:0-2152 GCF_046764065.1 Nocardia sp. NPDC002869 | reverse complement strand
AACACTCTTTCGATACCCGACGCTCTTCCGATCTCCAAAAAACACAGCACCTTTACGAGCAGGTCGACATCCCCCACCTTCACCAACAAGCCCACCCCGGCCTCGCGCCACCCACTCTGTCCCACGCGGCGCAAATCGGACACACCATCGCCTCCACACCCCTAGACTTTACGACGATGGACATCCTCAACAGCCGCATCATCCTGCGACCCCGGGACTACGCGACCACCCTGGCCTTCTATCGGGATTCCCTCGGCCTGGCGATCTATCGCGAATACCCGGGCGGAACGGTTTTCTTCGCCGGGCAGTCGCTCATCGAGGTGGCGGGGCACGGCGGTTCCGACGCCGATCCGCGGGGTTTCGCGGGCGCGATCTGGTTGCAGGTGCGGGATGTCGCCGCGGTGGCGGTGGAGTTGACGCTCAACGGGGTGGTGATCGACCGGGCACCGGTGACCGAGCCGTGGGGCCTGGTGGAGATGTGGGTGACCGACCCGGACGGGGTGCCGATCGTGCTGGTCGAGGTGCCGGAGGAGCACCCGATCCGACGGGACACCCGCTGACCCGGTGTGGGTCCGAGTTTTCTGCCGGGTTGCCAACCCCCCGTCCTCCGGGCGACGATACGATCGGATGGCCGCCCGATCACCGACGCCCGGTGCGACCGCTTTCGTACCGTCCGACGAGTGAATCGCAGTCCCATGCCTGGCCCAGCCCAATCCGATCAGCCGGCTCCGGCACCCTGTCCCGGCAGCATCGAGCCCTGCTGTCCGCTTTCCGGCGGACATGAAACCATCGCTGCCGTGAGCGAGCGCAGCGAGCGAATCGCGGCCTTCCGGCAAGCCGGGGACAAGGCGCGGCCGTGACGAAAACCTTGCGTACTCTGCCCATACCCACCGGCAGCGGCGTCAGCGATGTGCTGCCGCACCTGCGGCAGGTGCTGGACGGTAGCGGTTCGGCGGCCTGGCTGCCGGTGCCGGCCAGCGACCGGCGCGAAGCCCGCCGGCTGGGTGACGCGCTCGCCCCGGGCGAGCCGATCGGCGACGATATCGCGCTGGTGGTCACTACTTCCGGTACGACAGGGGTCCCGAAGGGCGCCATGCTCACCGCCGCCGCGTTGCGAGCCAGCGGTGATGCCACCCATGAACGGCTCGGCGGCCCCGGTAGCTGGCTGCTCGCCCTGCCCACCCATCACATCGCCGGACTGCAGGTGCTGCTGCGATCGTTGCTGGCCGGTACCGAGCCGACGGTGGTGGATGTCTCCGGCGGTTTCCTGCCCGAGGCGCTGGCCGGTGCGATCGCGGGTATGCGCGGGGAACGCCGGTACACCTCACTGGTGCCGACACAGTTGATCAAGGTCCTGGAGACGCCCACCGCGACAGCCGCGCTGGCCGAGCTGGACGCCGTGCTGATCGGCGGCGCCGCGACCCCCTCCCCGGTGTACGAGCGGGCCCGGGACGCCGGAATCAATGTCGTGCGCACCTACGGGATGAGTGAGACCTGCGGCGGCTGCGTCTACGACGGTGTCCCACTGACCGGGGCCCGGGCGCGGATCGAGGACGGCCGCATCCTGCTCGGCGGCGAGATGCTCGCCGCCGGGTACCGCAATATGCCCGACCACCCGGCATTCGCGGAACCGGGCTGGTTCCGCACCGATGACGCCGGGATCTTCCAGGACGGCGTACTGCGCGTCCTGGGCCGGTTGGACGAAGCGATCAGCACCGGCGGCCTGCTGGTGATCCCGCAGGTGGTGGAGGCGGTACTCGCCACCCATCCCGCGGTGTCGGAATGTGTCGTGCTCGGCCTACCCGACGACAGGCTGGGTCAGCGGGTGGCGCTCGTGGTGGTCCCCACGCCCGGGTCCGCGCCCACTCTCGACGAACTGCGCGACCATGTGCTGGCCGAACTGGATGCCGTGGCCGCCCCGCGCGAACTCACCCTCGTCGACGAGATCCCGCTGCTGGGACCGGGGAAACCCGATCGCGGCGCACTGCGCAGGTTCCTACTGGCCGAATCGACCTCCTGAGCAGCGGTCCGCGGCGGGTGGCCCCGCGGGCCCCGCCCGCTGGGTGAGGGCTGCTCGGGGGCGGAGTGGCCAGCGGAATACGGTGCCCGCGGAACCGCGAGGCGCGGGTGTGGGGTGATCGGCCGGTTAGGA
>NZ_JBKOOL010000316.1:0-2185 GCF_046764065.1 Nocardia sp. NPDC002869 | reverse complement strand
GCCCCGGAGCTGCGGCTCCGGGGCCGAGTGTGCATTTCCGGCCGGAGTCCGCTCACACCGACCCGGTGACCACACGATTCGGCAGGACCAGTACCAGCCGGACCCCGCCGAGGGTGCCGTCATCGAAATAGGCCCGCCCACCGTGCAGCTGGGCCTGCTGGGCGACCAGGGCCAGCCCCAGGCCGGATCCGCCCTTGCCGGCCCGGCTGCCGCGGGCGAAGCGGGCGAAAACGGTTTCGCGTTCCTCGGGCGCCAGCCCGTGCCCGTTGTCGTCGATCGAGATGACGATGGTGTTGTCGGCGGCGCGGTGGGCCGACAGCAGCGCCTCGGTGGCGCCGCCGTGGCTGACGGAGTTCTTGACGGCATTATCCACCGCCAGGCGGAGGCCCGCGGGCAGACCACGGGTGACGAGTTCGGCGTCGGTATCTATCCGGACGGTCACTCCGGGGTAGTGGCGCATGGCATCGTGGGCCGCCTGATCCAGCAGTTCCGCGACATCGGTATCGATATGGTCGCGTTCGGAGGTCAGATCGCCGGAGGCGAGTCGTTCCAGCGCGGCCAGTGTGGTCTCCACCCGGCCCTGGCTGCGCTGCAGATCGGCCAAGATCTCGGCGCGCTGGGATTCGTCCAGATCGAGAGTCGCCAGCACTTCCAGGTCGGTGCGCATCGCGGTCAGCGGGGTGCGTAGTTCGTGCGCCGATACCGCGGCGAAATCCCGGGCGGTCTCCAGCGCGGCAGCCGTTTCGGTCTGTGCCTGGTCCACCCGGCGCAGCATGGTGTTCACCGCGTCGGCCAGCTGTTCGGCCTCCAGCACTCCGGAACTGCCGATGGGTTCGGGCGTGTCGTCGCCGTACCCGGTGCGTGCCCCGACCTGCCGGGTGAGCACCACGATGGGCCGGACCGCACGCCCGCCGAACAACCAGCCGAGACCGGCCGCGGCCGCGATCGCGAGCAGACCTCCGAAGAGCACCCAGCGTTGCTGTTCGGCGGTCATCTCGGCCGCCTCCGCCGCGGGGATACCCAGCGAAACCGAGCGGCCGGCGGGCTGATTCTCCGTGGTGGTCAGCACCCGGTAAGGAGTGTCGTCCACGGGGACTGTCTTCGCCCCCGGCTCGAGATCCGGCAGCTCGACGGAACTCGAGGCGAGGACCCGGTCCTGGTCCCGGACGGTCAGCGCCATATCGCGGTCGGGACCGAGCAGGTTCACCACCCCGACGGCCACCACCGGCTCGATCAGCACCAACCGCGAAGCGATCCGCAGCTGCTGATCGGTCTGCTGCAGGTTGTTGTGCTCGATGGCGGGAACGGCGATCGCGCTCACCACTGCCACGATGAGCACCGCCCCGGCCGCCGCCGCCCCGGAGACCCGGGTACGCAGCGAATACGATCGGCGGCGTCTTCGCCGGGAAGTGCTGCCGATCACTTCGTTTCTCGCAGTACGAACCCGACGCCGCGAATGGTGTGCAGCAGCCGGGCGGTGCCGTCGGCCTCCAGCTTGCGGCGGAGGTAGCCGACGAATACGTCCACCACATTCGTATCGGCCGCGAAATCGTAGCCCCACACCAGTTCCAGCAACCGTTCCCGGCTCAGCACCACACCGGCGTTACGCGCCAGGGTCGACAGCAGTTCGAATTCACGTTTGGTCAGCTCGATCTCCTGGCCGTTCAGCATGGCCCGATAACCTGCCGTATCCACCTGGAGCGGACCGACCGTGACGATATCCGGATCTCCGGCAGCGGTGGCGGTATCGGTGCGCCGCCGCAGCAGCGCCTTGATCCGCGCCACCAGCTCCGCCAGGACGAACGGTTTGACCAGGTAGTCGTCGGCGCCCGACTCCAGGCCCGCGATCCGGTCACCGACGGAACTGCGCGCGCTCAGCACACAGATCGGGACCTCGTTCCCCATCGCCCGCAGGGCCGTCACCACCCCCGCCCCGTCCAGCACGGGCATGTTCATATCGAGGACGACAGCGTCCGGCGCCTCCTCGGACACCGCCCGGAGCGCGGCCGCCCCGTTCCGGGCGACACTCACCCGGAACCCGGACAATCTCAGACCTCGCTCCACCGACGCGAGAACATCCTCGTCGTCATCGACAACGAGCACCGCCGGATTGCTGATCCGCTCCGTCACACCGTCCATTATTCTGGCTGTGTTTATTGGCGCGCCTTCGGCGCGCGGGGTCGAG
>NZ_JBKOOL010000315.1:0-2282 GCF_046764065.1 Nocardia sp. NPDC002869 | reverse complement strand
GAAACCCTCGCCGCCGGGCCGTTCGGCTATCGGGCCGAGGCCGGGGTGCGGCGCACCGGCTCGTCCCAGGTGATCCGGTAGCGCTGCTCGGTGGCGACCGTCTTCTCCGGTTTCATCACCGTGCGCGCCAGGACGGGCATCAGCCACTGCATCAACCTGCGGGCCACCGGTCCCGGCGTCTTACTGTGATTGATCTTCGCCGCACGCGCGGCCACACTTTCCACCCGGGCGCGGCGCAGCGTCTCGTAGGCCGCGAACGCCTCGGCCGGTTCGGGAATGTCCCGCAGGCACCGAGCCAGTTCGATCGCGCTCTCGATCGCCAGCGACGCGCCCTGACCGGAACTGTTCGACGGCGCGTGCACCGCGTCGCCCACCAGTACCATTCGCCCCCGGTACCAGTGCGGAACCGGCGGCATGATGTGCAACGCGCCCACGGTTTCCAGCCGGTCGGCGGTGGTGGCCCGGGCCAGTTGCCCGCCCGGGGTGTCGTCACCGTAGGTTTCGCGCAGCACCTCCAGCCAGTGTTCGGCCGGGATCCGGCGTGCGTCGGTGAGTGAGAGATATTCCTTGCTGGGCAGATTCGCTCCCCAGCCGATCCGGCCGGGACCGGCGCTCCAGTACAGGTAGTAGGCCCGGGAGCCGTAGGCGAAAACGATGGTGCCGGGTTCGATATCGACCGCGCAGTCCACGGTCGCGCCGAAACCGAGCATCCCGGTGTATTCGGGGCCCGGCGCCGCCGGATCGATCAGTCCGCGGACCGTGGAGCGGATACCGTCCGCGCCGATCAGCACATCGGCGGTGGCGGTGCTGGCATCGGTGAACCGGGCGAGCACGCCGTCGGCGGTCTGCTCCGCCGATTCGAGCCGCTTGCCGAATTCGACCGGCACCCCCGCGGCGACCGCCCGCTCGTGCAGGGTGCGGTGCAGTTCGCCACGATCGACCAGTTGCAGCGGCGGCTGATCCCCCAGCATGGGCATGGACAGCAGCTTTCCGCCGACCGACAGCGCCATCCGCGGGACGGGTACCGCGATATCGCGGACCGCCTCCCCGGCTCCGATCACATCCAGGGCGGCGACCCCGTTCGGTGCCAGGGCCAGGCCGCTGCCGATCGTGTACGCGGGGCTCGGATACGCCTCGTAGACGCGGGCCTCGATACCCGCTTTGTGCAATGCGGTGGCCACCACGGGCCCCGCGATTCCGCCGCCGATCACCAGGGCGGTCGCTGTTCCGGACATGGGAGTACTCCTCGGGAGTTCGAATCGACGCCGCCGACCCGCGGCGGCACGGTCCGGAACCTCGTGGTCCGGACCGTTTGCTTTGCCGAACCACCCCGGCGTCCACCCACCCGGTTATCCTGTGGTCTGCCAAACTCGTGGCCGGGTGTGCGTCCGCGCGGGCACGGTCCGAGACGGTGATCCGAGCTCGATGGTGGTGTTGCCGCACCTCCATCGGGCTCGGTAGGTTCACTGATCCGTCGTGCTATCAGCCCCCTCCACGTACGCGCGAGCGCGCCCGCTGTCCACACCCGGCCCGTTCCGGTGCCAGGCCCGCCATTCCGCCAGATCGGGGAAGGTGCCCTCGACCAGTTCGGCGCGCAACGCCCTGGTCCACTCCGCCTCGGCCTCGAGTACGGTGAGCCCGTACTCGGATTCGATGAGGAAGAGCCGAGGCAAGGTGCCGGCGAGCTGGGCGAACTCCGCGCGCACCTGCGCGATCTGCTCGTCCAGTGCGGCCAGCCGGCGGCCCAGCAGCTCGGCCACGTCCTCCGGCGGCAGCACCGCCAGAATCGACAGGCCCGCGACGAACCGCCCACGCTCGGGTTCGGGTTCCGCGATCAGTTCCCGGGTCCAGTCGACGAGTTCGTGACGTCCGGCCGCGGTGATCCGATAGATCACCCGCTCCGGCCGCGCCCCCTCGCGCTCACTGCCCACCACCTCGAGGAAACCGGCCTTCGCCAGGTTCTGCACAACCGTGTACAGCGATCCCCATTTGATATCGATGTCCCGGTCTTTGCCGTATTCCCGCAGCCGGGCCGCGATCTGATACCGGTGCATGGCTTCGTCCTGCATCACCGCGAGCACCGCGAGAGCCAGCAGATTGCCGACCTTGCGTTTCTTCGCCATACACCCTCCTTACTCGCCTACGAATATACGTGAGCGAGTATAGGGGCGACAAGAGCCAAGTCCGCAGCATGCGACCCAATCATCGAATCCCGACGCAACCCCATGCGTCGAGTTTTACGAGACACCTCGAAGGGTTGAGGCCCGTCTCGCCGTTTCGGC
>NZ_JBKOOL010000314.1:0-2293 GCF_046764065.1 Nocardia sp. NPDC002869 | reverse complement strand
CGAGACTCGAGCCTTCGGCTCATGCGCTTTCGAGGCCGAAACGGCGAGACGGGCCTCAACCCTTGGAGGTGTCTCGTAAAACTCGACACATGCGGGTTGCGTCGGCATTCGACGGCTTGGCGGCGGGTGTGCCGGTTATCTCCAGCTGGGTAGCCACAGGTGGTCTTGCCAGTTGTTTGTTGTTATGGGTAGGCCGGTGAGGATGGGCCAGAGCCAGATGAAGTTCGCTATTACGAGGGCAAGGTAGAGGCAGACCACCAGGAGGCCCAGGCTGTGGCGTTCGCTGGGTCGGGCGGGCCGGAACTGACCGCCGGATCCGAAGGGGACCGGGCGTCCGGCGGTGCCGAGTATGTCGCCCAGCACCAGTGCCACCGCCATCACCAGGAACGGGGCCAGGGTGACCGCGTAGAAGTAGTACATCTGGCGGTCGAGGGTCAGGAACCAGGGCAGCAGGGCGGCGCCGTAGGCGGTGAGCACGGCCGCGTATCGCCAGTCCCGGCGGACGATCCAGCGCCAGATACCCCACGCGAGGACGGGCAGCGACACCCACCACAGAGCGGGTGTGCCGACCAGCATGACGGCTTTCACGCATTCGGTCTGCCCGCAGCCGGTGACCCCGTCGTCGGCGTAGTAGTACAGCATCGGCCGCAACCCCATCGGCCAGGTCCACGGTTTGGATTCCCACGGGTGATGGTTGCCGGCGGAGTTGGTGAGCTCGGAATGGAATGTGAGGGTGCGGGAGTGGAAGTACCACAGCGACCGCATGGCGTCGGGCACCAGATGTGACCAGAATCCGCCGGTGCCGATCCCGTCCTCGGGCGCCGACGGATTACCCGCCATATAGCGGTAGACGGCGGTTTCGCTCCGGAACCAGGCGGCGTAGCTCGCCAGGTACACGCCCAGCGGGATCAGCACCAGCGCGTACAGCGCGGGGCCGAGATCGCGGACGGCGGTGCCGTACAGCGGTTTGCGCACACCGTAGGTGCGGCGCGCGAACAGATCGAACAGGATGCTCAGCACCCCGAACGCGGCGATGAAGTACAGCCCGGACCATTTGGTGCCGCAGGCCAGTCCCAGCAGGAGTCCGGCCCCGAACCGCCACCAGCGCACCCCCAGGCGCGGACCCCACGGAGTCTTGCCGATCCGGCCCTCGGCGTCGGCGCGCGCGAGCCGGGCCCGCACCTGGTCACGGTCGACGATCAGGCATCCGAACGCGGCGGTGACGAACACCGTGATGAAGATGTCGAGCATCCCGATCCGGGACGAGACGAAGGTGGTTCCGTCCGTGATCAGCAGGATCCCGGCCAGGGCGCCCAGCATCGTCGAGCGCGTCATCCGCCGCACGATCCGGATGACCAGCAGGACCAGCACCGTACCGGCCAGCGCGGCGGAGAACCGCCATCCCCAGCCGTTGTAGCCGAACAGCGCCTCGCCGATCGCGATCATCTGTTTCCCGACCGGCGGATGCACCACCAGCCCGTAACCGGGGTTGTCCTCGATACCGCCGGTGAGGAACTGCCAGCCCTGCGGGGCGTAGTGCTTCTCGTCGAAGACCGGCGTTCCCGCGTCGGTCGGATAGTTGAGCATGGTGAAGCGGGTGATGGCCGCGATCACCGTCAGGAACAGGCTGACCACCCAGCCGCGCGCGGTATCGGTGGGACCGAAATCCGGCGCCGGCCGCAGCGGGGCCGGGCTCGACCAGGTGCGCTGCGGCCGCCAGGCCGCGCGGCGGCGCGGTTCGGTCAGCTGAGTCACGGCTCGAGCTTATGTGCTGTGTCTTTCGGCACCGCCTTCGGCGTCGCCGGGCTGAGAGCCTCGCCCGACTCGGTACCCGGGGTGGCGCCTTCCGGACGGCCTCGGGAGGGCGGGGTTTGCCGCGTGCGGTGTCTCGGGATCGTGTCCCCTGCTGGTGGCGTTCCTGAGCTCGGCGGCCGTGTTCATCGGTAGCCCGGGGATCTCAGGGCTACCGCGTGAGCGCTCCGCGCTGCGTCGGCGTGCGAACTTTTCGATGCGGCTCGACTGGCTGCCCCCAGTACTCGCCGCACTCGACCGGCCGTTCGTCATCGAGCGCCCCGACGAACTGCGCGCCCTCGTCACCGCGCTCGCCGATCGCCTCGCGTCCCACGCCCGCCGAGCCCGACCGCCCGGCACCGCTGTCCTGAGATGGCACCGCCGAGCGATGCCGACGCAACCCCCCGCGTCGAGTCTTACGAGACACCTCAAAGGGTTGAGGCCCGTCCCGCCGTTTCGGCCTCGAAGTGCATGCGGCGAAGCCGCGAGTCTCGAGGCCGAA
>NZ_JBKOOL010000313.1:0-2296 GCF_046764065.1 Nocardia sp. NPDC002869 | reverse complement strand
CGGCCCGGGACGGTGAACCGTCGCGGGCCGACGCGAGGCTCAGCCGCCCAGGGGGCATTCGATCGCCGGAGTGGCGATGTGCAAGCCGCATTTCAAGATATCGCCGCTCAGATCGATGACCTCGGTCACCACTCCGCCGCCGGCTTCCTCGGCGCGCTCACCGGCTTCCTCGGTGCGCTTACCGAGATCGTTCTCCGGGGTGCGGCTCTCCGGTTCGTTCTCCGAATCACCCTGGTCGGCGAACGGGAACTCACCCGGCGCCGCCAAGGCCACCGGCGCCGACAGCACCGCCGGGCCGACGGACAGGGCCACGGCCGCGGACACGGCGAAGAACACGGTGCGCACAGATTTGCGCGGGGACATATCGCATCACATCCTCGGGTCGGACGATCGGTCGTACCAAGTAACGCATACGAACAGGTCTGACCTGGTGAATTGCCCCCCGGCACGCGGGAGCGAGCCGATCCGGCGGCGGCGCCCCCGGCTCAGGCGGTGACCGGGGCGGTGACCGCGCCGGTCACCCGCACCAGATCGGCGGGCGCGACCTCGATCTCCAGACCCCGCCGCCCCGCACTGCACAGCACCCGATCCCAGCCGAGCGCGGCGTCGTCGATCACCGTGGGAGGACGTGTGCGCTGTCCCAGGGGAGAGATACCGCCCAGAACGTAACCGGTCCCGCGCTCGGCCCGGGTCCGGTCGGCCAGTGCCGCCTTGGGCGCCCCCAGCGCCGCCGCGGCGGCCTTCAGCGACAGCGTGCCGGGAACCGGCAGCACCGCGACCGCCAGCGCTCCGGTGGACAACTCCACCACCAGCGTCTTGAAGATCTGCCCCGGTTCGACACCGAGACGGGCGACCAGCACATCGACCGCTTCGCCACCGTAGGTGCCGGCGCGCGGGTCGTGGTCGTATCTGTGCACGGTGTGTGCGGCACCGGCGGTGACCAGTGCCCGGATCGCCGGAGTGGCGGCTGCTGCCATGGGCCGGACCCTACCCGGGCGGCGCCGACCCGGTCTGTGAGGTGACTTTCCCATGGTCGGGGAACACTTCGCGGGCGCAGTGAGTTGTACGCGGCAGAAACAGCGCATCGGACGGAACAGACGGTTCCGCTGGTGCGGCCCCGCGCACGAGTGAAGGAGTGACGGTGCCCGTTCTCGTCGAACCACGCCCGGTCCACCATGATCCGGCTCCGGCGCGCACGCGGTTCTTCCCGCTGTTCACACTCCCGGTAGATTTGGCAGGTAAGCCGATCGAAGGGACACGTGTGACGAGCGAGGACGACGTGGCGACCGACACCGGCGCCGACGCGCGGCCTGCCGGGCAGCCGGAGACCGACGCCGAACTGGTTCAGCGGTTCGAGCGGGACGCGCTACCCATGCTGGACCAGCTCTACGGCGCTGCCCTGCGGATGACGCGTAACCCCGCCGACGCCGAAGACCTGGTCCAGGAGACCTATGTCAAGGCCTACGCCGGTTTCAAGTCCTTCAAAGAAGGCACCAACCTGCGGGCCTGGCTCTACCGGATCCTCACCAACACCTACATCAACTCGTATCGGAAGAAACAGCGCCAGCCCGCGCAGTACCCCACCGACGAGATCACCGACTGGCAGCTCGCCGCCACCGCCGAACACAGCTCCACCGGTCTGCGCTCGGCCGAGGTCGAGGCCCTCGACGCCCTCCCCGACGACGACATCAAGGCCGCCCTCGTGCAATTGCCCGAGGAGTTCCGGATGGCGGTGTACTACGCCGACGTCGAAGGGTTCCCGTACAAGGAAATCGCCGACATCATGGGCACTCCTATCGGTACGGTGATGTCCCGGCTGCATCGCGGACGGAAACAACTGAAGGGTTTGCTCGCCGATGTGGCGCGCGAACGCGGCTTCAACCGCACCGCGTCCGAGTCCGGCGATGCCGATACCGCCGCGGCGGTGCGCCAGGAGGTCAAGCAGTGAGCACCGAGCACGACCCCGATATGGAGCTCGACTGCACGGCGGTACTGGCCGACGTCTGGCTCATGCTCGACGGCGAATGCGACGACCGCACCCGCGAACGGCTCCAGCACCATATGGACCACTGCGCGCCCTGCATCGAGGCCTACGGCATCGAAGAGAAGATCAAGAGCATGCTGCACCGCAAATGCGGCGGCGACAAGGCCCCCGATTCGCTGCGCGAACGGCTCACCGTGGAGATCCGTGCGGTGACCTTCCGGGCCGGCGATCTCCCCGCCGACCCGAACCGCGCCTGATACCGGCCCAGCACCCGAACACCGAGCGGCGGGCCCGGCGGGGGGCGGGGGGGGC
>NZ_JBKOOL010000312.1:0-2324 GCF_046764065.1 Nocardia sp. NPDC002869 | reverse complement strand
GGCGGCGCCAAAAACACAGCACCTTCACGAACGGGGCCGCACCTCGCACCTCAGCGGTCCAGATCCCGCATCCACGGCAGATCGACCGCTCCTGGACGTCCGCCCCCTCAAGAAGCGACGAGCACGTCCAGCACGGACAGGAACAACCCCAGCCCGTCATCACTCGGCCCGGTCAGCGCCTCGGTCGCGTGCTCCGGGTGCGGCATGAGCCCCACGACCCGCTTGTTCGCCGACGCGATCCCCGCGATCGAGCGCTGCGAACCGTTCGGGTTGTCGCCCGCGTAGCGGAACACCACCCGGCCTTCGCCCTCGAGTTCGTCGAGGACCGACTCGGAGGCCTGGTAGCGGCCCTCGCCCGATTTCAGGGGAACCAGGATCTGGGCGCCCGGTTCGTAGCGGGAGGTCCAGGCGGTATCGGTGGCTCCGACACTCAGCCACTGGTCGCGGCAGATGAAGTGCAGGCCCTCGTTGCGGGTGAGGGCGCCGGGCAGCAGCCCGGCCTCGCACAACACTTGGAAGCCGTTGCAGATGCCGAGTACCGGCATACCTGTGCCGGCGGCTTCGACGACGGCCCCCATCACGGGAGCGAACCGGGCGATGGCACCGGCGCGCAGGTAGTCGCCGTAGGAGAAACCGCCGGGAACCACGACCGCGTCGACGCTCTTGAGGTCGGCATCGCCGTGCCAGAGGTCGACGGCTTCGGCGCCGGCCAGCCGGACCGCGCGGGCGGCGTCGACATCGTCGAGGGTTCCGGGGAAGGTGATGACACCGATGCGGGCGGTCACGGGACGCGCACCACCTTCCAGTCCTCGATCACGGTGTTGGCCAGCAGCGATTCGGCGATCGAGGCGAGTTGGTCGTCGCTGACGTCGTCACCGACCTCGAGTTCGAAGCGTTTGCCCTGCCGGACGTCGGTGACGCCTTCGAATCCCAGACGCGGGAGGGCGCCGGCTATGGCCTGCCCTTGCGGATCCAGGATCTCGGCCTTCGGCATCACCTCGACCACGACACGTGCCACGGGTTGCTCCTCACGAAAAGGGGTGAGCTGCGCCCGGCGCCGACGCCGGGACGCGGATGGGGTTACCTGAGCAGCCTAATTGCCCGGTGACCGGAAGGTCGCGGCGGGTGACCGAACATATGCGGTACTAGCCTTACGTGCATGCATGTAGCCCACTTCGGTCACTCCTGCGTACTCGTCGAACTCGACGGGAAGAAGATCCTCTTCGATCCCGGCACGTTCTCCCACGGTTTCGAAGGCCTCACCGGACTGGACGCGATCGCCGTCACCCATCAGCACGCCGACCATATCGATCCGAACCGGATCGACCCGCTCATCGAGGGGAATCCCGGCGCGCGGCTGCTGTCGGATCCGCAGACCGCCGAACTCCGGGGCGGGGCCTGGGAGGCATTGCACGCGGGGAATGTGGTGGAGCTCGACGGGCTGCGGATCACCGGCGGCGGGGGCCGGCACGCGGTGATCCACCCCGAACTGCCGGTGATCGACAACACCGTCTTCCAGCTGGGCACCGCCACGAACCCGACCCAGTTCGTCCATCCCGGCGATTCGCTCTGGGTTCCCTCCACTCCGGTCGATGTGCTCGCCGTCCCCGCCGCGGCCCCGTGGATGAAGATCAGCGAAGCGGTCGACTACCTGCGGTCGGTGGCGCCCCGGCTGGCCTTCCCGATCCACTACGGGATCATCGCCGAGCAGGCCTGGGGTGTGTATTTCAGCCGGCTCGACGAAATGCGCAAGGCGGATACCGAATTCACCATCCTGCGTCCGGAGCACGACGCCGAGCTCTGAACCCGGCCGACGGTGGCTCGCGGGAATACTCGCGTTCGCGTCGAGCGCGGCGGGGACTCAGTCGAATACGAGCAGCGCGACGGCGAGCAGCGCGGCGACAGCATGCTCTGGCCGTGCCACTGCCCGGAGAACAGCGGCGCGGCGGCCGGCGTCACGACCAGTCCGCCGAACTGCCCGATGACGGCGACCACGCGCAAGTCTATCCGGCGGGCCGGCAGCCCACCGGCGAAGTCGGAGACACCGTAGGCGGCCGCGGAGGCCAGGGCCAGTGCCGCACCCACCGTCATCCGGACCGGTCCCGTTCGGCCTGACCCACCGGGCAGCAGGCACCCGTGGTGCACGAGCGCCGGTCACAGAGCCGGCACAGCAGGTCGGCATTGCCGATATCGGAGTACAGACCGGTCAGCAACTTGTCGAGCAGCAGCGCCAGGGTCTCGCGTTCGGCGGCATCCAGCGGGTCGAGCACATGCGCCAAGCCGCCGCCGCGGGCGGCCAGGATATTCGCCGCGGCCTGCCGGCC
>NZ_JBKOOL010000311.1:0-2341 GCF_046764065.1 Nocardia sp. NPDC002869 | reverse complement strand
CGATCGGGATGATCAGCCCGATCGCTTACGAACATTCACTCTCCGCGGCAGCTACAGCTGCTTGATCCCCTGTCCACTATTCGGGGTGAACCTCAATCCCGGATGAGCGCATACTCGATGGATACCCGCCGGCCGGATTTGTCGGCGTAGTAGCGAGCGGCGTCGAGCACTTCCGAAACCGGCCAGCGGCTGTTCACCGGAACCAGGGTGTCGCGCAATTCGTCGTCCGGGGTGTGCAGGGATACCGCGAGCGTCACCGCGAGGTCCTCATCGGCGAGTTTGCGGATCGCGGGAGCCAGACCGACCGTCGACACCACCACATTGCGCTGCGAGATACCGAGACCGTCGGGGGCGGGCGAGGTGATGCGGCGTACCGCGTTCACCACCCGCTTGTAGTTCGCCAGCGGCTCGCCCATGCCCCCCGTTTTACAAATGCTCTGACCAGCGATTATTCCGAATCGGCAGAGATGACAGCCTTGTGGCATCACGAACGTGCGAATATACGTTCGAGCATCTTCATCCTCGGCGAGTACTGAAGGTCAGGTCAGACGCTGTGACGACAGGTTTTATCTGTCACCTGCAGGTTGTGTCTGTCACCAGGTGCCGATCGACCGGGCCTTGGCCCAGAGGATCCCCGTCACATTGCGATCGTTGGTGGAGAATGAGCGGATGTTTGGACAGGGCAAGGACTTGACGGCCGCGAGCGAGACGTTCGCGAATGCGCTCCCGATCACTCCAGAACTGATAGCTGCCGCCGAGGCGATCGACGGCGAGATCGAGCAAGGTCAACGCTAGATCGCGCAGTTTCGTGAACGCGACCCGAACCCCGGCCAGACCGAGATCGCGATCGCGACTCGGCAGGGCGCTGAGATGGCCCTGACGGCCGAGCGGAGCCGCTGGCGCAAGATCGTCAACGTGTTGCGCGAAGTGTCGCCACGGCAGGTAGACCCGACCGGTTACGGCTACTTCGAGAGCAACCCACCACCACCCGAACCTCGGTGACGACAAGGCAGTGCGGCGGAATCCGCACTCCGCACCGCCGGTCTCGACCTACGTGTCGCCTTCGCTGAACTTGCAACCCTCGGTATCGGGCAGGGTGAAGCTGGCCAGGCGAGTCCGGCGTGCCTACGACCAGACACCTCTTGTGACAACTAAAACCCGCCCGTAGTGACATCCATGACCTGTAGACCGGACTGAACCATGAGGCCAGCTCCCCGCCCGATGACAACTATGACCTGTCCTCACAGACGCGATCTCACCAGCCGAACCCGACTCCGGCACTCGCGGCGATTTTCGTAGCTCAGAGTCCGAATTCCATACGTTGACCGCTTCACCTGATGGGTCAGTTGTTGCCGGTCTGGTCCCGAATTTCATCTACCCAGTCCGTCCGAACCATCGAACCGTCGCGAAACATCTCGGTACCGCGTTCCTGAGCCGAAACAAGTCGTTCGTCGATGCGCTCACCGAGCCCACTCACGCGAAACGGAGATTCGACTCCCCTGACCAGTTGAGCGATCTCGCGCAGTAAGCCGATCTCGATGCCGAACGCACCGAAATGAGCCTGCTCGAATGGGCTTTTCGATAGGCGATCCCCGCGATCACCAACCTCGACCGCTTCTATGAAAGGCCGATAATAGGCGTAGAGGTAGTGGTCACGAGTCAGCCGATCGAGAGCGATCGCCTCCTCGGTCGGTTCCTCAGGGTCGAAAGCCTCGACGATCATCTCCCGTCCATTGGGGAACGAAGCGACGCACCCTAGCGCAATCCAAGGCGGGGCGGACGCAATCGAAATCACGGAACGTTTCTGCGCAACAAGCTTGGCCCGCAATGCGCGTTCCATCGCCCGGGAGCGTCCTTTGGCTTCCGCCACCACCCACCCTGACGCAGAACATCCGATCAAGTCCGCGCGCTGACGTCCGGAACCGAAAATGACTCCGTATGTCGAGGCATAGCGATCGATGTGTAACAGGTGGCTGACGCCCAGCACATGTTCGCAAAAGACCCCGGTCATCGCAGTGCCGAGCGCGTAGGACAAGCCAACCAATTCTGATCGGTCAAGGTCGGCTGCCAGCCGAGAACGTGTCAGTGCACCGCCGGGCTGACGGCGAATGTAGGCCGGGATGAGAGATGCTCGATGCAGCCACTCCCAGGTCGACGCTTTGCCAAACCGGAACTGGTCCGCAGGCGCACGGCCGGTGGTGAACAGCGCGTGGGCCAAGTGGTCGGTGCTGAACTGCAACGTGCCCCTAGTGTTCCGCGCCTGGAATTCGTTGTAAATATGAGGCGAGTCGTTCGAGGATCTCATCAGAGGTCTTGGTCCACACGAACGGTGTGGGGTTCT
>NZ_JBKOOL010000310.1:0-2352 GCF_046764065.1 Nocardia sp. NPDC002869 | reverse complement strand
CCCCCGCCGACCCCACGTCGGCGGGGGTGTCGGCCGAGTCGGGGCCGGCGCGCCGCCGGGCCGCTCGCGCGAAGAAGGCCGCGGCCGCGGCCTCCGGGCCGGTCGAGAACCCGATCGCCCGGGTGCTGCCGCTACTCACCCCCGCGCACCTGGACCGCGATTTCGACTACCTGGTGCCGCCGGAGCTCGCCGATATCGCCCGTCCCGGTGTCCGCGTGCGAGTCAGGTTCGCGGGGCGGCTGGTGGACGGTTATCTGCTGTCCCGGCACGCCGAATCCGATCACCCGGGCACGCTGGTCCGGCTGGAGCGGGTGGTATCCGCCGAACAAGTGCTCACTCCGGAGATCCTGCGCCTCGCGACGACCGTGGCGGCACGGTGTGCCGGGACCCGTGCCGACGTGCTGCGCTTGGCGATCCCACCGCGGCATGCACGGGTGGAGAACGGGGGGCCGGCGAAGAAAACCGCGGAGGCAGGGCCCGACGCCGAGGCAGGCTCGGGTGCGAATGACGGGCCGGGCACGAACGCCGGGTTGCGAGCGGACGCCGGGGCGGATTCGGATGCCGCGACAGCAACGGACGCCGGATCGGGTGTGAGCGCCGGGTTGCGTGCGGACGCTGAGCGGGGCACAGATGCCGTGCCGGGGACGGACGCCGGATCAGGTACAGAGACCGGGCCGAGCACGAACCCCGCACCGGGCACCGGCACCGAAGCGGGCACGGACACCGAGGCAGGCGGGCCGCGGGGTGTCGGCCGAACGGCCGGTTCCGGCTCGGGTGGTGAGGCGGTGCCATTGCGGGTGGTCGACGTGCCCGGAGCCGCGGAGGCGCCGGGGGAGTCCGGTGGTTCGCCGGTTCACGGCTCGGATACCGGCAGTGCGGGGCCGCGGGAGGCGGACCGTTCCGACGTGGCGGGACGCGCGGCACTGCCCGCGGGAGTGGACACCGGCGCCTGGCGCCGGTACCGGCACGGGGATGCCTTCCTGACCGCACTCGCGGGCCGCCGGGGGCCGCGGGCGGCGTGGCAGGCGCTGCCGGGAGAGGACTGGGCGCGGCGATTGGCCGAGCTCGCGGCGGTGGTGGTCGCGGACGGCCGCAGCGCGATCCTGATGGTGCCCGACCAGCGCGACCTCGACCGGGTACTACGCGAATGTGAACGGCTGATCGGTGATTCCGCCGTCGGCTTGTCGGCGGGGCTGGGACCGGCGGCCAGATACCGGCGCTGGCTGGCCGTTCTGCGCGGCACTGCGCGCGTGGTGGTGGGCACCCGTAGTGCGGTTTTCGCGCCCGCTGTGGATCTGGGCCTCATCGCGATCTGGGACGACGGCGACGACACCTATGCCGAACCCCGCGCCCCCTACCCGCACACGCGGGAGGTCGCCATGCTCCGCGCCCACGACACCGGTGCGGCGTTCGTGGCTGCCGGGTTCGCCCGGACCGCCGAGATCCAGGCCGTCGTGGAAACGGGATGGGTCCACGATCTGCTGGCCGACCGGGCGACCCTACGGGCTGCCGCGCCGCGGATCAGCGCCCCGGGGGACAGCGATACCGCGCTCGAACGAGATCCGATGGCGCGCGCGATCCGGATCCCCGCCGCCGCCTTCGCGGCGGCCCGGAAGGCACTCGCCGCCGGGTCCGGGGTGCTGGTGCAGGTGCCGCGCCGTGGGTACGTTCCGGCGCTCGCCTGTACCAAATGCCGTACACCCGCCCGTTGCCGCCGGTGTGTGGGGCCGCTGTCGTTGCCCGGGTCGGACCGTCCCGCCGGGGATCCGGGGGCGGCGCACAGTCCGGTCTGCCGCTGGTGCGGGCGCACCGAGGCGGCGTTCCGGTGCCCGGCCTGTGGGGGCCGGGTGTTGCGCGCCGTGGTCATCGGTGCGGCACGGACCGCCGAGGAACTCGGCCGGGCATTCCCCGGGGTGCCGATCCGCGGGTCCAGCGGCGCGGCCGTACTGGACACGGTGCCGCCCGGGCCCCAGGTCGTGGTGGCCACCGTCGGGGCCGAACCGTTGCTCGCCGGTGGTTACGGGGTGGGGCTGTTGCTGGACGGGTGGGCGCTGCTCGGCCGCGCCGATCTGCGCGCCGCGGAGGACGCCCTGCGCCGCTGGCTCAGCGCCGCGGCCCTCGTGCGGCCGGACGGTGAAGTGCTGGTGATGGCCGATCCCGCCGTGCCGACCGTGCAGGCGCTGCTGCGCTGGGATCCGGCCGGGCACGCGGCCGCCGAACTGGCGCAGCGGACCGAGGTCGGATTCCCGCCGGCGGTGCGGATGGCGGCGGTGGACGGCACTCCGGACGGTATCGCCGGACTGCTCGCCGCCGCCGAACTCCCGGCGGCGGTGGAGGTGCTGGGCCCGGTGC
>NZ_JBKOOL010000309.1:0-2359 GCF_046764065.1 Nocardia sp. NPDC002869 | reverse complement strand
GCGGCCCGGCTGCTCACCGCCGAGCACGATGAGGTTCTCGGCGTGCCGGCGGGCGCGGGTGGCCAGATGGTCGAGTTCGAACAGGAGCTCGAGCTGGTCCGCGTTCTCCTCTTGACGTTCGGCCTTGTCCAGTAGGGCGAGCTGGCGGTGTACGGCCAGCTGGTTGCGGTGGGCGATATTGAGGAAGACCGTGCGGAACCCCGCGCGGGTCTTGGATTCGGCCACTGCGGCCGAGACCGCCGCGACCTGGGCGCGGTTGAACGCGTCGGCCACTTCGCCGAGTTCGTCGGTGCCGAAGTCCAGGTGTGCCACCTCCGCGGCGGTATCGATCTCTGCCCCGTTGTCGAGGCGCCGCATGAGATCGGGCAGCCGAACATCCGCCAGTTCCAGGGTGTCGTCGCGCAGGCGGCGCATCCGCGCGATGAACCGGTTCGCGCTGATGAGTGCGGCAAGCAGCGCCACCGCCGTCACGATCAGCACCGCGATACCGCCGATCAGGGAGATCCCCGCGGTATCGGTGCCTTCGGACCGGGCGATGGCATGGGCATCGCGACTCTGGTTCTCCCACAGGCTCAACAGGGCCGCGCTCACCCGCACCGAGGCATCCTGCCACGCGGGCAGCGTCATCGGTAGCGGAGCGGGCTCGTTTTCCGTCGACTGCTCGGAGTCGTACCCGTAATCGGAGGCCTCCGCCGCGGCGTCTCCGGTGGGGACGGGACCGCGCAGAATGAGTGCGTCCTGCATGGCGGTCACCTGCTGCCAGTCCGGTGAATCCGTGATGGCCCGCAGCTGGGCGAGCCGCGAGCCGGTCAGCACCGTGGCCGAATACGCCACCTGCGAGCGGACTTCGCCGGCGTAGCGGATGAACTCGAGCAACTCCTCGGCGGTGAGTTCGCCGCGGGTGAGGGCGACGGCACCGAGGGTGTCGGCCTGGGAGAGTGCCTCGGCGGCACGTAGCGGCTCGACACCGTAGCCGAGGGCGATACCGAGTTTGGCGTCGGGAGCCACCCGGGCCGCGACCATCGAGGCCTTGGGGATCGTGCCGATCACGGTGCTGAAGAATTCGAACGCCTCGGCGTGCGGCATCGCGCGCGAGTCGATCGCGGTGCGCACGCCGGGGACCCGGTTGTAGAGCGGGCGGAAGGTCTCGAGTTCGGCGGCCGATCCGTCCGGGTTGAGGCGCTGGGCCGCCTCACCCTTGGCGATCACCGCGGCGAGGGCGATATCGGAGCGCTTCCGCGCGTCGACCAGGCTGCCGGCCGCATTCGGATCTCCGGCCAGATACAGCAGGGACAGCCGGCGCTCCTCTTCGAAGGTCTGCACCATCGAGATCACCTGAGTGGTGGTGCCACTGATCAAATTGGCCCAGAGCGTCGCGGTGACACTGGATTTGACCAGATATCCGGCGGCGCCGACTCCGACGACGACCAGGGTGACGCTGGTGATCAGCACGATCGACAGGAGGCGGGCGCGGATGCCCAGCCGGCCGCGAGTCGCGTCTGCGCCGGAACGGAACGCCCGCACCAGTACTTCGGGCAGATGCCGCCGAACAGCCACGATAGATCAACCCGTTCCGAGCGTGCGCCAGTGCGACACCGCGGTGACCGGCGCGTCACCCAATGTTCTCGGCATTGCCGTTCGCCGGCAATGCATCAGCTCTCGTCCAGACCATAGCGAAAGCCGGGCGCCTACCGGAGACCGGTCTCACCGAGCGGGGCGCGGGGTATCGGTGTGAGCGCGGCTACAGAAGCCGCCGAAATGTTAAAGGGTGATCGTTGGAAACCCGGGGTGCCGGGTCGGGGCGCTGGCGGGCGTGGTAGCCCATCTCAACCACCCCGCAGGCTGTTCGCGATGGCCCGCAGCAGACCGAGATCGGCCGCGCTTTCGGTGGTCTCGGCGGGAGCCCGCACGGCCAACCGGCCGTCATCGATCAGATCGCCGATGAGCACTTTGGTCATGGCCAGCGGAATCCGCAGCTGCGCCGAGACCTCCGCCACCGATTGCGGTATCCGGCAGAACCGGACGATTTCGACGTATTCGGGATCGGTCCGCCGCGGCGCGAAGCCGGCTCCGACGTCGACCACCATGGTGTCGAGAGTGAGTTCGCCGCGCGCGGTGCGACCCCGGCCGCCGGTCATCGCATAGAGCCGTGCGACCGGACCGGCTTCCTCTTCCTCCCAGGGTTCGCGCGGCCTGTTCACGGCTGTCTCGCACCGTTCGGCCGCGGGCGCGAGTCGACGGCCAGATGGCTGCCGACCCGCTGGACGGTTCGGTTCATCTCGAACGCGACCATGCCCATATTCGCGGATTCGGTGGCCAGCAGCGCCAGGCACGCATTGGCGCCGGCGGCGGTGATGAA
>NZ_JBKOOL010000308.1:0-2420 GCF_046764065.1 Nocardia sp. NPDC002869 | reverse complement strand
CGACATCACCCAGCAGCAACACACCCTTCGGGAACACGGAACGGAAGTCGGTCGGAATCCACATGTCCTTCAATGCCATCTCTGAAACTCCTTGTGTTAGTTGGCTTTACGTGGCCCGAGTGGCCGTTCAACCTCTGACACATCAAGCATCTCGCGACACATAGGGACGCAATAACCCAAGAATTGGGACACTTAGGGACACTTTGCCGTAGAATGGTGGCATGACGAACGAACGGCTCCGGGGAGCGATGGCCGCCGCCAACTTCACGAAAAACGGCCTGGCAGAACAACTCAAGATCAGCACGAAGACCGTCGAGCGCTGGATCACGCAGGATCGATGCCCACACCCAGGGTTGCGGTTGAAAGTTGCCCGCGTCCTGGACCGCGACGAGACCTATCTCTGGCCCGAGCTACTGGCTGGCAGTAGGTCCGCTACCGCCACGCTGTCGGAACTGGTGGAGATCTGGCCCACCCGCCCGGAAGTGCCGCACGAGGTTTGGCGTTCACTCATGAAGCAGGCCGGTGACCATATCGATGTCCTGGTCTACGCAGGGGGGTTCTTGGTCGAATCCCTCGATTTCGTGAACGTCGTCCGCACCAAGGCGCAGGCCGGTGTCCAGGTCCGCATACTCCTCGGTGAGAGCGATTCACCAGAGGTCAAAGCTCGCGCCCGCGAGGAAGGCTTGCCCTCTCTGCCGCAGCGGTGCCTATCGACGCTGGAATACCTCCGGGAAACGATGGATCAGCCGATGGTCGATATCCGCACGCATCGCACGACTCTGTACAACAGCATCTACCGCTTCGGAGACTCGATGCTGGTCAACACCCACAGCTACGGGGCCTATGCCGCAAAGTCCCCGGTACAGCATCTACAGAAGGTTCCCGGCGGGCGTCTTTTCGCCTACTACATGGACTCGTTCGAGGCTGCCTGGAAAACCGGACGGCCAGTAATCTGACCTCATGGGACGCCGAATCGACTACCACCAGGACCCCGACGCGCCGACTGCCAATAGTGTCCGGCCGAGCGCAGCGGCATTCGTAGAAAGAGACGGCGAAGTCCTGTTGATATGCAGGTCGGATAACGGGAACTGGTCCATGCCCGGAGGCGCACACGATCCCGGCGAGTCGCTGAGCCGGACCGCGGTACGCGAAACGCAGGAAGAGACCGGCGTCGATATCCACGTAACCGGCATCGTCGGCATTTTCACGGACCCGACCCACGTCATCCACTACACGAGCAACGACGAGGTCCGGCAGGAATTCACCGTCGTCTATCGCGGCGAACCGGTCAGCGGGCAACCCACGACCAGCAGCGAGAGCACCCGGGTCGAATGGGTGCCGGTCGAGCAGATACCTGCCTTGACCATGGATCGAAGCCAGCGGAAACGGATCGATTGGGCCCTGAACGAGAGTCAGCCCTACATAGACCCAGATGCTCGCTGAGCCGCCGCCCTCAGCCGTGGCCCAGCCTTCGTGATAGCGGTGTGAACGACACTCCCCGGCTCATACCGTTTCAAGATCTCTGCCAGCCGCTGGTCTACCGTGAAGCCCTCCCCGTTCGGGCCCGTCGAGAGATCCGCCCACCACAGGAAATCATCGGCCTTGTCCAAGCCAGCCACGCCGGTCACTCGGAACTCATCGAACACGCCAGCATCAAGGCCACGAACCCCGGCCTCGATCTCGGCCGCCGTGTGAAATGCCACCATATGGCACACGAGCCGCGAGTAGCCGAGCGAATGGAGCAGCCGAGCGCCGTCGATTGGGTGGAATCCAAGATCAGGATGCCCATATCCCACGTCGTGGAGATACGCAGCAGTGACCGCGTCGGCGCGTAGTTCGGATGGCAAGAGCTCCGCGACGCTTTCCATCCGCCGCCCCACCGCGATCGAGTGAGCGCGCCGAGATTCCGTCAGCGGGGACAGCAGCTCAGCCATAGCCTCGTTCACGGCCGCCATGCTACGCCCGTCACCTTTGCGAAGTGGTTGCCGAATTTCGCCATATAGGTTCAAGGGCGACGGCGCTGCGCGCCGCCGCCGCACTACGCCAGCCCGGCCGACTCGCTGCGCTCGCCGACCGCGCGGCGGTGCGTCGGCGACACGCTGCTTCGTCGCCACCAGTCCCGAGATGGCTGATTTTCGATAACCGAGAAGTGTGGGCACGACGAGAGCCGTACCCGGCTTGCTCTCCCGCAGCCCGAGCACGAATCGGCCGGCAGTCGCTCGTGGGGCCTGGCCGTGGTCCGGTCGCAGGAAGCTCGACACCGATCTGACCTGCGCGGACGAGTTGCCGAAAGAATGTGGATGGCGACATCCGTACGTGGGGACCGGGCTGGTTGCGTAATCCCTGCCTCCTCATGGCCCGATTGTCTGACCTCACTCGGCCGAGTCAAGGGAAAGAGCGCCCTTGACACGACCTCCCTC
>NZ_JBKOOL010000307.1:0-2460 GCF_046764065.1 Nocardia sp. NPDC002869 | reverse complement strand
CGGGCCGCTCCGGGCCCGCGCCGGTGTGCGGTGGAAGCCGGACACCGCCGGGCCCGAACGGCGGATGGCCGAATCGCGCGGGATCATCGTGCCGCGGCCGGGTTTCGGGGTGTTCGTCCTGGCGGGTGTGGTGTGTTCCGGCCCCGGCGTCCACGGGCCCTTCGGGATCCGACTGCGCCGGAGCGGGTGCACGACCGGGCATCGACGGCCCGTACGGCCGTGTCGTCGCGGCGGGTGTGATCACCGCGGGAGCGCGCAGCGGCGCATAGGACACCGTCCATCCGGTGTCCGACCGCTCCACCCGGGCCTCACCGTGGATCTCGAACTGCACCGCCCCCGGACTCTGCAGCGGAACGCGGTCCTGGTCGAGATGTTCGGTATCCGCCGGGCCGCTGCCGAGGATGGTGGCCGCGGACATGGCGACCGCCGAGAAGAGGGCGGCGCCGGAGAAGATCGGCGGATGTTTCAACCCGTGCGCGACCGCCGGTGCCACGCTCTCCGCCGCCATCGCGGCGGCACCGAGTGCGACGCACTGCCCCGAATCGGCGGCGACGGTCACCGGCAGGCCCAGTTCGGCGAGGGTTTCGGCCACCTGCCTGGGTCGCGCGGCGCCGCCCACCACCAGCACCCGATCGATATCGGAGAGCGCGACACCGGCCGAGCGCACCGCGGCCCGGACCACCTCCAGGGAATCCCGTACGTGTTCACGCCGCAGGCCCTCCGGGTTCACGAAGGACATGAGCGATACGGCACCGGTACCCGGTTCGACCGGCCCGATGGCCCGATCGCCGGCACAGCGCGCGATCATGGCGCCCAGGGGCCGGGCGCCGAATTCGTAGGACCGCACCGCGTTACCTACCACCGGATGATCGGGCCAGTCCGGCCCGGTCCGTACCACGGCGACATCGAGACTGTTCCCGCCCAGGTCGTAGACCAGGACGAACCCGGCATCCAACGGCCCGTGTTCGGTATCGAGCCAGTGCGCGGCGGCCACCGGCTCCGGGACCAGCTCGACGTGACCGACCCCGGCGAGATCCAGGCTCTGCCGCAGGAGGCCGAGTTGTTTGCGGCTGTACCCGGCCGGGTGGGTGGCGACCACCCCGGCCGCCGGTTCGGCGGTCACCAGACCCTGGACCACCGAGGCGAAGATGGTGGCCGGCGACCAGATCCGCCCGTCCACGTACACCGATTCGGGGTTCCGGCCCAGATCGGCGAATTCGTTGATCGCCGTGGAGAACCGGGTGATCCCCCCGAGTCTTGCGGTGCCCCCGCTGTCGAATCCGACGGCGGTCCGTCGAGTACGGACCACCGGCCGCGCGTCCTGTGCCCCGACCCGCGCCGAGACCACGTTCACCGTACCGATGCTGATACCCAGCCCAGAAGTCATCTGCCATCCCGTCAACGCACCGTGACCACGTCCTCGAAAGAGCCATGGGCGCGGTCGTCTTCCAAACAGCGACCACAGGTTAGCTGGAACATCGTCCGAACATCGAATAATCGAGAAGTAAATCCGAAGTTACGGAGAGTCTTTCCCGCATCGGAGCGGGGTGACATACCGGCCGGAGACGACATCCAGATCCGGAAAAATTGCCATTGATCAGCTCATATACAAGAACATAGCGAGGCTCTCGAAATCCCCTCGTCCCGATGGATTCGTAAACCCCGGTGACGCAGCATCGATCGACCGCCCGCCCTACCCGCCGGTAACGGATAGGTAGCCATATTGCTAGAGTATTATTTGACCGGAATAGCGTCCGTACAAATACTTTTCGGCGAGCGCGCCCCTTATCGTCGCGAGCCGGCCGGCTTCGGCTTAATCCATTGTGCCAGTGCGTGATTCGTACTCACTCCGTAGCCGTGAAGAAGCGCCTCGCACCATAGGCGCCACGCGCGGATACGAAGAACCCCTCCCCGTGGGTCCGGGTCGCGACTCCCGGTGAACCGCCGTGCCGTCAGCTCTTCCGGTCGTGGCGGCGCTGGGCGGCCATGACATCGAATGTGCAGGCGGATCCAGTCCAGGAATTGCTGCATCGGCACGGTGAGACCACGGCCGAGGCCGGTGAGCTCGTAGCTGACGCGCGGCGGCATGACGGGTTCGACGGTGCGTGCGACAAGCCCGTCCCGCACGAGTGTGCGGGAAAACTACGAGTCGGCGAAGGTAGCCACCGATATCGTCCTCGACGGTCACCTCGCCGGTCGCGACCTCGGCACCCCCGAGTTCATGGAGACCGCCGCCGAACACGTTCATATTGCCTGGCTGGAACGAAACACGAGCACGCGCCGGCCGATCAGAAGTTGCCCTGTGACCGGCTCACCGAGGACGAGAAGGAAAAGGACCGGGTGGTCGTGCGCGGCACTGGAGCTGGTGCACGAGCGGCTCCGCGGCGGACCACGATAAGGGTTTGGGGGTCCCCCGCGCCGCGGGGTGATCGACGCCCCCACAGGCGGCCGATACGTAGA
>NZ_JBKOOL010000306.1:0-2461 GCF_046764065.1 Nocardia sp. NPDC002869 | reverse complement strand
TGCCGCTACCGGCTGCCGCGCGGCTGCCCTCCGGCGCGCGCGGCGACAGCGACGACCCGGGTACCGAGGTAGAACGGGTGCTGCTGCGTACACCGCGATCACGTGGCGCGGCGCTGACGCGGGCGCTGACGGCGGCGCAGGTGATCCGGAGCAGTCAGCGGGCGGGGTCGCCGCCGCGGATTCAGATAGACCCGCTGGAAATCGGCTGACCTGACCGGGGCCGGGGCCATATGGCGCACCGAGCCCGTGCGGTAGACCGTGGCGAGCAGGCGGCCCGGTCGCGCACCCGAAGGGCCGCGGCGGAGGAGTCGTTCAGGCACGTCGGGGTCGCACTCTGGTCGCGTACGCCGATCCATCGTTTCGGCAGCACTCGACCAGGCGGCTTCGAACCGGTCGGTCGGAGATCGGGGCGGCGGCAGCGCAGCCGGACCGATTCACCCGGTCGACGATCAGGGCCGCGCAGTGTTCGGGCTCCGCGAGGAGCAGCTCGTCCACGGCGGCGAGGGGCGGTGTCCGCGCGCCGAGGGAACCTCCGGCTGGTGGTGGCGGAGGCGGACGGTATTCGGTGGCGCCGCTGTCCGCGTGGTGTCGGGACGATCGAGGAATCAATCCGACAGAGGGTTGCGCTGGATAGATTGCCGATATATCGTCGATGCTACGCAAACCGATCGAGTAGCTCAGGAGGCTGCTATGGAGAACATCGAGAACACAGAATTTCGCCGGGGTCGCGGGCGTCGTGGGCGCGGCCCACGTCCGGGCGGCTTCGGTCCGGGCGGTCCGTTCCGGCACGGTGGCCCGCCGGGTTTCGGCCCGGGGTTCGGCGGGGACTTCGGTCCCGGATTCGGCCCGGGATTCGGACGCGGGCGCGGCCGGGGCGGCCGAGGCCGGCGCGGCGATGTACGGGCGGCGATCCTGTTGCTGCTCGCCGAGCGTCCCATGCACGGCTACGAGCTGATCCAGCAGATCCGCGAACGCAGTGACGACCTCTGGCGGCCCAGCCCCGGATCCATCTATCCGGCGCTGTCGCAGTTGGAGGACGAGGGTCTGATCACCATCGAGAAAATCGCCGGCCGCAAGACCGCGCAACTGACCGAGACAGGGGCAGCTCATGTGACGGAGAACCGGGCAGAGCTCGGGGACCCGTGGGCCGATGTCAAGGAAGGGGTCGGCGCGCACACCAGCGATCTGCGGGCCCTGATCGGCCCGCTCATGGGCGCGGTCGCGCAGGTGGCGGCGGCAGGCACCCCGGAGCAGGCGGCCAAGGCGGCCGAGGTGCTCACCGATGCCCGGAAAGCGTTGTACCGCATCCTCGCCGGAGACGAGGACTCCGGCAAGTAACGGGGTGATCAAAACCTCCGGCCCCGGTTTTCCGCCGAGCCGGCAGGGTGGAAGATTGTGTTGTGAAACAACTTCGATGGCCGATGGGGCGGGACGGTTCACAAACCGGCAGGCGTGTTCTGCGGGCGGTGACCGTGGCTGTCGCACTGGCCGGGTCGGTGTTGCTCGCGAGTGTCGAGAGCACCGCCCAGCCGGCCGGTTACCTCCCCGCGTCGGTCCCCATGGACCCGGCCCCACCGCAACCCGACCAGCTGGGAGCGGTGCTCTATATGAAATCCCATCCGGACGCGGTGCCCCGCGGCGCCAACGATTTCGGGTGCGTCCCGGACGCGGCCCATCCGCGACCGGTGATCCTCGCGCACGGCACCGACGCGAGCGCCTACACCGACTGGTCGGTCATCGGGCCGCAGCTCGTGGACCACGGCTTCTGCGTCTTCGCCCTGAACTACGGAGGTAAACCGGGCGCCGGCACCTACGGCACCGAGGACATCGTGCTCAGCGCCTACCAGATCGCGCAGTTCGTCGACGAGGTACGCGCCGCGACGGGCGCCCGGCAGGTCGATCTGGTCGGATTCTCCCAGGGCGCCAATGTCACCCGCTACTACATCAACAAGCTCGGCGGCGCGCCCAACGTCGGCAACTGGGTCGGTCTGGCCTCGCCCACCTACGGCGGGGTGCTTGTACGGCCTGGTCCCGATCGCCGAGCAGCTTCCGGGCGCGATGGACCTGGCGACCCGGGCGGTCTCCGTGGCGGCGGTCCAGCAGGTGCAGGGTTCACCGTTCATGCGGGAACTCAACGCGGGCGGCGACACCGTGCCGGGGGTGCGCTACACCACGGTCGGCAGCCGGGTCGACGAAGTGATCCAGCCCTTCGGCAATATCGCCCTGCGCGGACCGGGGGCACACAACATCGTCCTGCAGGACCGCTGCCCGGTCGACCTCACCGGTCATTTCCACATGGTGTACGACCCGTACGTATTCCAGTTGCTGTTCCAGACCCTCGACCCCGAACACGCCTCCGAACCGGTATGCGTCCCGGTACCGCTCGGCACCGGCATCCCCCAGGTGATCATCGGCGGGAACATCTGAGGCCGGGTCGACGGCGTCGCCTCCGGCGCCTCGT
>NZ_JBKOOL010000305.1:0-2475 GCF_046764065.1 Nocardia sp. NPDC002869 | reverse complement strand
AAGACCGGCGCCACCGAGACGACGCTGCCGCGCCCGGGCCGGTCCGCGTCGTCGCGCGCCCCGCCGCACGCGGCCGCGAACAGGCACAGCGCACTCGCCATCGACACAAGCGCCCGGCGCATCGTCACTGTCGTTCTCCCGGCTTTGGTCCCGACCCGATCGGGCCTCACCGTAGCCGATCACCCGGTGACCGGCCGGGAGGCGGCGCGAGCGTCGCCGGCCCAGCGGCCCGCGGTGGCAGGGGTCGTGTGGGCGGGCGAGGGCGAAACAACTCCGGGACCACCGACGATGACAGGAACGTGAACCTCGAAGTACTACCGCCGGCCGAGCGGCGGGACATGGTGCGACGCCTGATTGCGCTCTGTCATATCGTCAACGATCTCGTCGAGATCGCCGCAACCACGGCAGCCGACGGCGGCCCCGGCCCGGACGCGCTCCACGAGCACGCCCAGCAGATCCAGGCCGTGGTCCGTGATGTCGTGGTCGATCTGGTGGCCAACGGCCGGCAGTCGGACGCCGCCTGAGGAGAAGTCGCGCCGGCCCACCGCCGGTTTCGCGGCGTGTTCCCAATGGTGGGCGCAGAATTAGACTGGGCTGATGGTCAAACCGAGCCCGTGGGGAGCGAGCGGAGGTGACGGCGACACTTCGTCGAGCACGGTTCGCACCGCGACACCACAGCCGGCCCCGTCCGCATCCGCCGGTGCCCGATCAGAGGTCTGGGAACGACGCCGGACCCTCGCCCGGGCCGGACTGCGGCGGGTGGCCGAACACGCCGAGGACATTCGCACCGCGCCGGCGATGACCGGCAAATGGGGATATGTGATCACCGCTCTGGGCGGTGTCATCGTCTTCATCCTCATGTTCAAGCACTGGATGGTCGCGCACGGGCCGGACGGTATGGCCGCTGCGACCCCGTTCGGCCAGGTCGATTCCACCACACGCTATATGAGCGTCTGGTCCTCGCACGGCCCGCCGCCCGCGGCCGACCTCACCGGTTCGTGGGCAGTGGCCGCCAGCAGTATGATCGCCCTCACCATTGCGGCAATCGCGATCCATATCGCCACCAACTCCGAGCGTTTCGCGCGGATCGCCACCGGCGGTGCGGCCCTCACCGCCCTCCTGGTGATCGCGAACATGCTGTATCTGTCCGCCCGCCAGAAGCAGCTCAAGAACATGACGGGCCGCAGCTGGGACCTCGGTGGCCAGATCGGTTCCTGGATCAACTGGGCGGTCAACGACGGCTCGAAACCGGTCGCGGGCCTGAACCAGGTGGAATACGTCGCCAGCAGTACGATCACCACCGCCGCCATCGCGGCGGTGATCATCGCGGTGGGTTCGGCGGTGATCGCGGTGGCGGCCATGCCGCGGACGGCCACCGGGGCGCGGATACCCTGGCGGGTCACCGTATCCCGGGAGACGGCGTCGAACTATACGGCCACCGGCGCCGAGCCCGCGGCGGGCGCCCAGACCGCGGCGGCGACGGAACCCACAGCCACGGCGTCCGCTGCGACCCAGAGTCCCGCCCCGGCTCCGGACGGCGGTCCCGAGCCGACCACGACCGCAGATCCCGGGCCAGCCAAGAGCTGACGCGGGCCCGGACGCCGGTCGGTCCTGCGCGACCCGCACTTCGATATCGATATTGCCGCGGGTGGCATTGCTGTCCAGGCACACCTGATGCGCCTTGTCGGCCAGCGCCTGCGTTTCGTCCTCGGGCAGATGGGGAAGGGTGACCTCGAGGACCACCGTCAGCCCGAATCCGCCACCGTCGGTGCTCCCTTCGGTACCGCCGGCTCCAGATCGGTGCGGCCGTCGGTGGTCCGGGTATGACCGTTGCGGCCGTCCCGGTGGCCAGCGCCTCGGCCGCGTACAGCACACGCAGCGCCGTCTCCCCTGCTCGTATCACGCACGGTTGTCGATACCGCGGCAGCGAATGCCGCGGGACTGTGCGCAGTGTAGTGTCGCGCGCGGTGCCGGATCAGTTGCGGCACAGGGGAAAGTTCTGAGTACCATCCGGCGGCCCCCAAATCGGTTCGAGCGATCGCGAGGCGTATGTTCCCTGACCAGACCTCCACCCATTACCCTGTCTCCCCCATCCCCGACGACGTCTACGGTCGTGGTGCGCCGATTCCCGCGCCCCGGGAACCCGACCTGGTGATCACCGGACTGCTGTGGTTCCTGCTCGCGACGCTGGCGATCGTCTCGGTGGCGATTTCACCCTGGTTCCTGCTCGCCACCGGGGTGTGCGAAGGGCGTGCGGACTGCCGCGCCGATCCGAGCACGGGGAACTGGATCATCGTCCTCGGCGGCTGCTTCGGTTTCCTGGTCGGCGCCGCCACCACCGTCAATGCCGCGCGCAGCGGGCGGGCACTGTACCCCGGCGCACTGCTCGGGCTGGCCCTGGTTCTCGCCGCCTGGCTGGCGGGTTCACTGCTGATGGGCTGAGCGGGCTCCGGGCCGCGGGCACCGGGAAGCGGT
>NZ_JBKOOL010000304.1:0-2481 GCF_046764065.1 Nocardia sp. NPDC002869 | reverse complement strand
ACGTATCGATGCCGGTCGGGGACCGGATTCGGGACCCGGTATGCGGGACCGGCTGTTCGAGGCGGCCCGCCAGGCCGCCGCCGCCATCGGCTACACCGGCGCCGGTACGGTCGAGTTCCTGGCCGACGAATCCGGTGACTTCTTCTTCCTGGAGATGAACACCCGCCTCCAGGTGGAGCATCCGGTCACCGAATGCACCACCGGGCTGGATCTGGTCCAGTTGCAGCTGGAGGTGGCCCAGGGCGCTCGGCTGGCCCCGGAACCTCCCGCTCCGCACGGTCATTCGATCGAGGTCCGGCTCTACGCCGAAGATCCCGCTCAGGATTGGCAGCCGCAGAGCGGAACCATGCACCGCATCGAGATCCCGCAGATCGCGGCGGAATTCGACCTGCTCGACCGCCCCGGGGTCCGGCTGGATTCCGGCGTGGTCGACGGTTCGGTGGTCGGGGTGCACTACGACCCCATGCTCGCCAAGGTCATCTCCTACGGCCGCACCCGGGCGGAGGCGGCCCGGCTGCTGGCCGGCGCCCTGCACCGGGCCCGGATCCACGGCCTGGTCACCAACCGCGACCTGCTCGTCCGGGTCCTGCGCCATCCCGCCTTCCTGGCCGGCGATACCGATACCGTGTTCTTCGCCACGCACGGCCTGGACGCCTTGGCCGCGCCGCTGGCCGGCCCGGACGACGAGGAACTGTCAATCGTCGCGGCCGCGCTCGCCGAAGCGGCCGCCAACCGGGCCCGGGCGGGTGTGGTCGCGGGCGTGCCGAGCGGCTGGCGCAATCTGCCGTCGCAGGCGCAACGCAAGTCCTACGAAAGCCGCGCCACCGGTACGCACGATATCGACTACCGGTTCACCCGGGGCGGGGTGGAGGTCGCCGGGCACGACGGTCTGGATTTGATCTCCACCACGCCCGATCAGGTCGTACTGGCGGTGCCCGGTGCGCACGGCCCGGTCCGGCGGCAGTTCGCCGTCGCCCGCTACGACGATCTGGTCTGCGTGGATTCCGCGCTCGGTCCGGTGTCGGCGCGCCGCCTGCCGCGGTTCACCGACCCCGCCGACCAGGTGGCCACCGGGTCGCTGCTGGCGCCCATGCCGGGCAGCGTGATCCGGCTGGGCGCCGCGGTCGGCAGTGTGGTGACCGCCGGCCAGCCGATCCTGTGGCTGGAGGCCATGAAGATGGAGCACACCATCGCCGCGCCCGCCGACGGTGTGCTCAGTGCCGTGAATGTCGAAGTCGGCCAACAGGTCGACGTGGGCGCCGTTCTCGCCGTGGTGGATCCCGCCACCGAAAACCAGGAGTAGGCAATGAGCTTCATCGAATCCGACGAACGCAAAGAACTGCGCGCGGCCGTGGCCGCGCTGGCCGCCAAGTACAACTACCGCGATTACGTGCTGCCCCGGGCGCGGAAGAGCGAACCGCTGGACGAACTGTGGTCCGAGGCCGGGAAGCTGGGCTTCCTCGGGGTGAACCTGCCGGAGGAGTACGGGGGCGGCGGCGCCGGCATGTACGAACTGGCGCTGGTGATGGAGGAGCTGTCCGCGCAGGGTGCCGGTCTGCTGCTCATGGTGGTCTCACCCGCCATCTGCGGCACCATCATCACCAAGTACGGCACCGACGAGCAGAAGGCCGAATGGCTGCCCAAGCTCTCCGACGGTTCGGCCAAGATGGTTTTCGGCATCACCGAACCCGACGCCGGTTCCAATTCGCACCAGATCACCACCACCGCCCGCCGCGACGGTGACGACTGGCTGCTCACCGGTCGCAAGATCTTCATCTCCGGCGTCGACCAGGCCGAGGCGGTGCTGATCGTGGCCCGCACCGAGGACCACAAGACCGGCAAGCTCAAGCCCGCCCTGTTCATCGTCCCCACCGACGCGCCCGGGTTCGAGAAGACCCCGCAGGACATGGACATCATCGAACCGGACCACCAGTTCACCCTGTTCCTCGATGATGTCCGGCTGCCCTCCACCGCCCTGGTCGGTAAAGAGGACGCCGCCCTCATGCAGCTGTTCGCGGGCCTGAACCCGGAGCGGATCATGGGCGCCGCCATGGCGGTCGGTGTCGGCCGCTACGCGCTGGACCGCGCGGTCGAATACGCCAACGAGCGCACGGTCTGGAAGACCCCCATCGGCGCGCACCAGGGCATCGCGCATCCGCTGGCGCAGGTGAAGATCGAACTGGAGCTGGCCCGGCTGATGATGCTCAAGGCCGCCACCCTCTACGACGCCGGTGACGAGATGGGCGCCGCCGAGGCCGCCAACATGGCCAAATACGCGGCCGCCGAAGCCAGTATCAAGTCCCTCGACCAGGCCATCCAGACCCACGGCGGCGCCGGCCTGACCTCGGAATACGGCCTGGCCGCCATGCTCGGCGCGGCCCGGATCGCGCGGGTGGCCCCGGTGAGCCGGGAAATGATCCTCAACTTCGTCGCCCAGCATTCGCTGGGCCTGCCGAAGTCCTACTGACCGGCGGGCCGGGG
>NZ_JBKOOL010000303.1:0-2513 GCF_046764065.1 Nocardia sp. NPDC002869 | reverse complement strand
CCGATCGATCGGCCGGGGCGGGGTGAGCGCGGGCTGGGGTCAGCTCGTGAGTGCGCTGTTCAGGCTCGGGAAGTACTCGAACTGCGGCCGCACACCGGCCACCTCGAGCGCTCGCTCCACTTCCTTCCGGCCGCTGACCACCCGAAGTTCGACCCCGGCCCGCCACGCCGCGGCCTTGGCCTCGGCGAGGATGACAGCGGCGCGGATACTCATGAAGGTGGTGGCGCGCAGGTCCAGCACCACGGCGCGGCACAGACCGGCGCGGCACCGCTCGAGCAGGGCGCGCAGTTCTTCGTGTAGTACGGCATCCAACTCGCCTTCTACGCGGGCGACCACGCATTCGGGGTGTTCGGTACTGCGTCGCGACCACATACGACCGGTGGTCACCGGTCGCGGGTCGCGCTTGCGTTGCTGATCGACCTGGCACCGGGCGGTGGTAACCGACATATCAATCCCATCCCTTGCTGGTGGGGATTCCGGTTGGCGTACGCGCTACGGGCGGATCTCGGAACGGGCGCCGGTCCCGCTCATCGAACCCGGGCACCGAGGGATACGCGGTACCGGGATCGGCTGCATGTTTTCAACCTGACGACCATTCTGGCACGGTCGGCCGACGGTGTACACCGCCGTCGACCCGGGCATATCCGGTCGCCGGCGCCGCCGCGCGCCCGGATGGAGATGTTTATCCCCCGTGCCACCGGCTATTGCGCACAGGCACAGGGCCGGGTCGGACCGGCCGGCCGAACAGGGGCGGAGGTTTCCGGAATGGCTTCTCTGACCGCGGTGGCACTGGTGTGCTCGCTGAAGAGCTCACCCGCCGAATCCAGCAGCGATCTGCTGGCCCGGCAGGTGCTCGACGAACTCGCCGCGCACGATGTGGCGGGCGAAGTGATCCGGGTGGTCGATCACGATATTCGTCCGGGCGTCAGCGCCGACGAAGGCGACGGCGACGAATGGCCCGCGGTCCGGGCCCGCGTCACCGATGCGGACATCCTGCTCTTCGCGACCCCGACCTGGGTCGGTCATATGTCGTCGGTGGCGCAGCGCGTGCTGGAAAGACTGGACGCCGAACTGTCGGAAACCGACGACGCGGGACGGCCCGCCCTGTTCGGCAAGGTCGCGCTGACGGCGGTGGTCGGTAACGAGGACGGCGCCCACAAGATCACCGCCGACCTGTTCCAGGGCCTGAACGATATCGGCTACACCCTGCCCGCACAGGGCGGAACCTACTGGAACGGTGAGGCCATGAGCGGCGTCGACTATCTGGATCTGGACGAGGTCCCCAGCGCGGTCGCCTCCACCAACGCGACTGCTGCCCGGAATGCGGCGCATCTCGCCCGAGCCTTGCGCGGAGCGCCCTATCCGGCCGAGTAACGCGCAGCGCGTCCCGCTGCCTCCCAGGGATTCGAAGTTCGATGCCTGCGAAAGGCGAACCATGGTCGAAACACTCACCCCCCGCGAAACCGCCGTCGGCGCTCCCCTGCTCCCCGTGGCCCGCGGCCCGCTGTCGGCGGCCGTGCTGACGCTGCTGCGGGACGTACCCGGACGGCCGGTACCCGAGGTCCCCGACGATCTCGATCCCTACGGTGACGATTTCCAGCTGACTCTGCACACCTGCTATGAGCTGCATTATCAGGGCTTCCGTGGCGTGGACGCCGACTGGGAGTGGGACCCGGGACTGCTGCGGATGCGCGCGGAACTCGAGCGCCGGTTCCTCGCCACCCTGCGCGCCGAGGTGCCCGGAGGTGGCGATGTCACCGCGGAACTGGATCGATTGCTCACCATCCCCGTGGCCGGCGGTGTCCCGGGCCGGCTGCGCGACGACGGTTCCTGGTGGCAGATGCGCGAGTATTTCGTCCAGCGCTCGATCTACCACCACAAGGAGGCCGATCCGGTGGCCTGGGTGATACCCCGCCTGCGGGGCCGGGCGAAGGCCGGATTGGTGGCGATCGAGTTCGACGAGTTCGGCGGCGGCCACGGGGATCGCATCCACGCCCGGCTCTACGCCGACCTGCTGCGCGGCGCGGGCCTGTCCGACGGCTACCTGCACTATCTGGACGTCGTCCCCGCCTCCATGCTCGCCCTGGTCGACATGATGTCGCTGTTCGGCCTGCACCGTTCGCTGCGGGGCGCCGTCGTGGGCCATTTCGCGGCGGTGGAGATCACCTCCTCACCGGCCTCGAAACTGATGGTCGAGGCGCTGCGGCGGTTCTCCGCCCACCCGGACTGCGTCCACTTCTACAGCGAACACGTGACCGCGGACGCCGTCCACGAACAGGTCGTGCGCCGCGAGGTACTCGACGACCTGCTGGCCCGCGAACCCGGACTGGCCGAGTCGGTGGTCTTCGGAATCCAGGCGACCGATCTCCTCGAGGACCGGTGCGCGGACCAGATGCTCGACCGCTGGCGCGCGGGCGAGAGTTCGCTGCGGACCACGGCGCGGTGAGTCCGATGTTCGTCAGTGTTCCCGGCGTCTACCGTCCCCAGCCGGATACCCGGCTGCTCGCCCGGGC
>NZ_JBKOOL010000302.1:0-2579 GCF_046764065.1 Nocardia sp. NPDC002869 | reverse complement strand
CTCTCCCCCGCCCCCCCCCGGGGCCCGGGCCGGCGCCGGGCCCGCGGGCCGCACCCGGCCCGCCCCCCGCCCGGCCGTACCAGCTGTCAGAGGTAGGTGTAGGAGACCCCGTTGCTGGTACCGCCCGGAGTGGTGACGGTGACCGGTACCGTTCCGACCGCGCCGGAGGGGGCGATAGCGGTGATCTGGGTATCGGAGTCCACGACGAACGAGGTCGCCGGGTTGGCACCGAAACTCACCGCGGTCGCACCTGTCAATGCGGTCCCGGTGACGGTGACCGTGGTACCGCCGGCCGCCGTGCCCGACGCCGGGCCGACCGCACTCAGCGTGGGCGCCGCCGCGTAGGTGAAGGAGACGCCGTCAACGGTTCCTCCCGCAGTGGTGACGGTGACCAGTACCGTCCCAGCCGTCCCGGCAGGAGTGACCGCCGTGATCTGGGTGTCGGAGTCCACGACGAACGAGGTCGCCGGTGTAGCACCGAAATTCACCGCGGTGGTTCCGGTCAGGGCTGTTCCGGTGAGCACGACCGTGGTGCCGCCGGCCACCGGACCGGCATTCGGGGCGATGGCGGTCAGTGTCGGCACCGCGACGTAGGTGTACGCGACGCCGTTACTTGTTCCACCGGCGGTGGTGACGGTGACCAGTATCGTCCCGACCGACCCGGCCGGGGCGATGGCCGTGATCTGAGTGCTGGAGTCGACACTGAACGACGTCGCCGGGTTGCCACCGAAACTCACCGCGGTCGCACCCGTCAGGTTCGTCCCGGTGAGCACGACCGTGGTTCCGCCGGTCACCGGAGCGGCATTCGGCGCCGCCGTGGTCAGTGTCGGCACCGCCGCGTAGGTGTAGGCGATCCCGTTGCTGGTGCCGCCCACGGTGGTGGCGGTGACCAGTATCGTCCCGGCGGCGCCTGCGGGGGCGACGGCGGTGATCTGGGTGGCGGAGTCCACGACGAACGAGGTCGCCGGTGTGCCACCGAAATTCACTGCGGTGGCTCCGGTCAGGGCTGTTCCGGTGAGCACAACCGTGGTGCCGCCGGCCACCGGACCGGCATTCGGGGCGATGGTGGTCAATGTCGGCACCGCGACATAGGTGTAGGCGACCCCGTTGCTGGTGCCACCCACGGTGGTGACCGTGACCAGTACCGTCCCGGCGGCGCCCGCGGGGGCGATAGCCGTGATCTGGGTGGCGGAGTCGACCGTGAACGATGTCGCGAGGGTGGCACCGAAGCTCACTGCGGTCGCACCCGTCAAATTCGTCCCGGTGAGGGTGACCGTGGTTCCGCCCGCTACCGGACCGGAGTTGGGTGCCACTGTGGTCAGCGTGGGCACCGCGACGTAGGTGTAGGAGACCCCGTTGGTGGTTCCACCTGCGGTGGTGACCGTGACCGGCACTGTTCCGGCCGCACCCGCGGGGGCGACGGCGGTGATCTGGGTGGCGGAGTCCACGACGAACGAGGTCGCCGGTGTGCCACCGAAGCTCACCGCGGTCGCTCCGGTCAGGTTCGTGCCGGTGAGCACAACCGTCGTCCCGCCGGTCACCGAACCCACGTTGGGCACCGCCGTGGTCAGTGTCGGCACCGCCGCGTAGGTGTAGGCGATCCCGTTGCTGGTGCCGCCTACAGTGGTGGCGGTGACCAGTATCGTCCCGGCCGCTCCTGCGGGGGCGACGGCCGTGATCTGGGTGGCGGAGTCCACAACGAACGAGGTCGCCGGGGTAGCACCGAAGTTCACCGCGGTGGCTCCGGTCAGGGCTGTTCCTGTCAGTACGACCGTGGTGCCGCCGGCCTCCGGACCTGCGTTGGGTGCCGCCGTGGTGAGGGTGGGTACCGCGACGTAGGTGTAGGAGACGCCGTTGCTGGTGCCACCCACGTTAGTAGCGGTGACCGGCACTGTTCCGGCCGCACCTGCGGGGGCGACGGCGGTGATCTGGGTCGCCGAGTCCACCGTGAACGAGGTCGCCGGGGTAGCGCCGAAGTTCACTGCGGTGGTTCCGGTCAGGGCTGTTCCGGTGAGCACGACAGTGGTTCCGCCGGCCACGGGACCTGCGTTGGGTGCCGCCGTGGTGAGGGTGGGCACTGGGACGTAGGTGTAGGAGATGCCGTTGCTGGTGCCACCCACGGTAGTAGCGGTGACCGACACTGTTCCGGCCGCACCTGCGGGGGCGACGGCGGTGATCTGGGTGGCGGAGTCCACCGTGAACGAGGTCGCCGGGGTAGCACCGAAATTCACTGTGGTGGCTCCGGTCAGAGCTGTTCCTGTCAGTACGACCGTGGTGCCGCCGGTCACCGAACCTGCGTTGGGTGCCGCCGTGGTGAGGGTGGGCACTGGGACGTAGGTGTAGGAGACGCCGTTGCTGGTGCCACCCACGGTGGTGACGGTGACCGGCACTGTTGCGGCCGCTCCGGCGGGGGCGATGGCGGTGATCTGGGTCGCCGAGTCGACCGTGAACGACGTTGCCGGGGTGGCACCGAAGTTCACTGCGGTGGTTCCGGTCAGGGCTGTTCCGGTGAGCACGACAGTGGTGCCGCCGGTCACGGGACCGGCGTTCGGTACCGCCGTGGTGAGGGTGGGTACCGC
>NZ_JBKOOL010000301.1:0-2689 GCF_046764065.1 Nocardia sp. NPDC002869 | reverse complement strand
CCGGCCTCGATCGTGGTCTTTCTCGTCGCGTTACCGCTGTCCATCGGTATCGCGATCGCCTCCGGCGCCCCGGTGGCCGCCGGTCTCATCGCCGCCGTCGTCGGCGGCATCGTCGGCGGTGCGCTCGGCGGCTCCGTTCTGCAGGTGAGCGGCCCCGCGGCCGGCCTCACCGTGATCGTCGCCGAATCGATCAACCAGTTCGGCTGGCGCGTAACCTGTCTCATTGTCGCTGCGGCCGGTGTGTTGCAGATCCTGTTCGGCTTGAGCCGGGTCGCCCGGGCGGCGCTCGCGGTGGCGCCGGTGGTGGTGCACGCCATGCTCGCCGGAATCGGGATCACCATCGCGCTCCAGCAGGTTCATGTACTGCTCGGTGGCGAATCCGGCAGCGCCGCATGGGAGAACATCACCGACCTGGCGGGCCGGCTCGCCTCCGCGAACGTCCCCGCTGCGCTGCTCGGCGTGGCCGTGATCGTCATCATGCTGGGCTGGAATCGCCTGCCCGACCGGGTCAGGGTGGTGCCCGGGGCGCTGGTGGCCATCGTGGTGGCCACGGGGCTCTCCGTGGTGTTGTCGCTGGATGTGAAGCGGGTCGCGCTCGACGGCTCGCTGTTCGACGCGATGATGTTACCTGCGCTGCCACACAGTGATTGGGCCGCCGTTGTCATGATGATCTTCACCGTAGCGCTGATCACCAGTGTGCAGAGTCTGCTGTCGGCTGTCGCGATCGACAAGATGCACACCGGACCGCGGACGGACCTGGATCGCGAGATGATCGGCCTGGGATCGGCGAACGTCCTGACCGGGTTGCTCGGCGGTTTGCCCGTCGCGGGCGTTATCGTGCGCAGTTCCACCAACGTGGCCGCGGGCGCCCGCAGCCGGGCCTCGGCGATCCTGCACGGTGTGTGGATCCTGGTGTTCTCGGTGGCCCTGGTGTCACTGGTGGAGCGGATCCCGCTCGCCGCGCTGGCCGGTCTGCTGATCGTCATCGGGATGCAGCTGGTCAAACTGGCGCATATCCGGCTCGCGCACCGCACCGGCGACCTCCTCGTCTACGTCGCCACCCTGATAACGGTGATTTTCCTGAACCTGCTCGAAGGGGTTCTGATCGGTCTGGCGCTGGCCTTCGCGCTGCTGGTCTGGCGGATCGTGCGGGTCGCGGTGACGGCGGAACAGATCGGCGGCACCGATCGCTGGCTCGTGCGGATCGACGGCTCCTGTACTTTTCTTTCCCTGCCGAAATTGGCCACCACCTTCGCCGAGGTCCCGCCGGGGATCGCGGTGACGGTGGAACTCACCGTGGACTTCCTCGATCATGCCGCCTACGACGCGATCACCGATTGGGCGCGCCAGCACGAGAGCGGCGGCGGCACCGTCGATTTCGTGGAGATCGGGACCTCTCGGATGGCGAACGCGCACGATGCTCCGCCGTCGCGGGGGATGGGCCGGGTCGCGCTCGCCGATGTTCTCGGGCCGTGGCGGTTGCATCGCAACGGTTCGCCGAAGGGGCCGGGTGCCAGTGGTGATCCGCTGGCCAGCGGTATCGCCGCCTACCATCGCAGCCGCGCGCATCTGGTGCGGTCGCATCTGGACGAGCTGCGGGACGGGCAGGATCCGGAATCCTTCTTCCTGACCTGCTCGGATTCCCGGATCGTGCCCAATGTGATCACCCACAGTGGGCCGGGTGATCTGTTCACGGTGCGCAATGTGGGCAATCTGGTGCCCGAGCACGACGCCTCGGTGGAGGCGGCGCTGGTCTTCGCGCTCGAGAAACTCAGTGTTCGCACGGTGGTGGTCTGCGGCCATTCGTGCTGCGGGGCGATGGGCGCCCTGTACTCGGGCGAGTCGGCAGGACCGGGTATCGACCGGTGGCTCGAGTACGGTCGGCCGAGCCTGGAGCGTTATCGGGCCGGACACGTGGTGGGCACCGCGGCGGAGTCGGCCGGTTTCGGCCCGGTCGAGCAGCTGAGCATGGTGAACATCGCGGTGCAGCTGGAGAACCTGCGGCGGCATCCATCGGTCCGCCGCGCGATCGAGGAACGCGGGCTCACCGTCTCCGGTCTGTTCTTCGATATCGCCAGTGCTCGGCTGATCGAGGTGGGTGTGGACGGGATCGCTTCCATCGAGGACTCGGACGGGTTGCTGGCGCAATTGCAGTGTCAACCGGCGTCGATGGGGACGGTGTGAGCATGGTTGCGGCCATCCGTTCCGGTGCTGCCGGTCGAGTCATGATCCCGTGCGGGACAGTTGGTTTCGGCAGCGATGTCGGTCATAACGGGATCGGACCGATGGTCGCGCGCATTATCGCCAGCGGTGGGGGTGCCTTCTCAGGCTTTGATAAGTCATTACCCATACCATGGCAACGGTTTACAACTCGGCCCGTTGGTGTGCCGAGTACCCACTTCACCGCGAGTTGCCGGTTCGCGGTCTGTGTCCGAGCGGACACGATGATCGTCAACCGACCTGGCCCGTGCCGAGTCGGCGAAGGAGAACGATGGGCACCCAGAGCACGAATTCCCCGGAATCAGTTACTGGTTCGGGCCCGGACGGACGCGAGCCCGCCGGGTCCGGGCGCACACCTACCCCCACCTGGCCGACCTCGATCCTGCGCCATGATGTCCCGGCCTCGATCGTGGTCTTTCTCGTCGCGTTACCGCTGTCCATCGGTATCGCGATCGCCTCCGGCGCCCCG
>NZ_JBKOOL010000300.1:0-2705 GCF_046764065.1 Nocardia sp. NPDC002869 | reverse complement strand
AACTTCACCTGGAAATCGGTACGACCCAGATACTCCAGCACCGGTTCGATCCGGCCCTCGACCTCGGCCCGGCTCCACCGCACCAGGTCCCCGGTCCGATACATCCGCTGACCGGCGTCGAACGGGCTCGCCACAAAACGATCCGCAGACAGATCCGGACGGGTCACATAACCCCGCGCCAGCTGATCACCGGCGAGATACAGCTCACCCGTGACACCGGCGGGAACCGGCCGGAGACGGGAGTCCAGCACATACACGCGCGAATTCCACTGCGGCACACCGATCGGCACACTATTGGTTTCCTGACCGGTGGCCTGCCAATAGGTGATCGACACCGCGGCCTCGGTCGGACCATACAGGTTGTGCACAGCCGCATCCGAAATCGCGTGCATCGCCGTCACCGTCTCCGGCGGCAGCGCCTCACCGATCACGAACACATGCTCGAGACTGCGGACGGCTTCCGCCGGAGTATGCGCAGCGAACACACCCAACATCGACGGCACGAAATCGGTCACCGTGACCTGCTGCTCGGCGATCGTGCGCGCCAAGTATTCGGTGTCACGGTGACCGTCCGGAGTCGCCACCACCAGATGCGCACCCGCGGCCAGCGGCAGGAAGTAACCCCATAGAGAAACGTCGAACGTCGTCGCCGTCTTCTGCAGGTACACATCCGACGCATCCATCGGGTACTGCGACAGCATCCACGCGACCTGGTTCACGATCGCCGAATGCGGAACCGCCACACCCTTCGGACGACCCGTCGAACCCGACGTGAAGATCACATACGCCGTATTCGACGACCGCACCGACGCCACCCGGTCGGCATCGGTCACCTCGGTATCGGCGTAGCCCGACACCTCCAAGGTGTCCACAGCCAGCACCGGTACATCCGTACCTTCGGGCACCGCACCGGCGTCACCGGTGGTCGTCAGCACACACAACGGTGCCGCGGTCTCGAGAATGTAACCGATCCGCTCCACCGGATGCGCCGGATCCAACGGCACATACGCACCACCTGCGGCAACCACCGCATACATGCCGACCACGAGATCGATCGACCGCGAAACCAGCAACCCGACCAGCGTCTCCGGGCCCACACCCTGCGCGATCAGATGCCGCGCCAACCGGTTCACCCGACCGGCGAACTCGCCGTAGGACAGGCTCGTCCCCTCGAACGACACCGCCACCCGGTGCGGATGCGCCGCGGCAGCGGCATTGAACCCGTCCAGCAGCAGCCCGGCCGGAAGTGCATGCTCGGTGGCATTCCACTCCGCCAGCATCTTCGCGCGCTCGACCGGCGCCAGGATCTCCAGATCACCGACCGCCGTCTCCGGCGCCGCCACGATCTCCCGCAGCAGGCCCACGAAGCGCTCCGCGAAGCCCGCCACCGTGGCGTGGTCGAACAGGGCGGTGGCATAGGTCAGGTACCCGGCCACGCCGTTCGGGGCCCCGGCGGTGTCGTAGGAGTCGCCGAGCAACAGGTTCAGGTCGAACTGGGAGATCTCGGCATCGAAATCCACCCCGGAAACCGTCAGGTCCGGCAGTTCCAGCACGGAGGCGGCCAAGTTCTGGAAGGTCAAGCCCACCTGGAACAGCGGATGCCGCGCGGTCGACCGCGCCGGATTCAGCACCTCCACCAACCGCTCGAACGGCACATCCGCATGCGCGAACGCCGCAATATCGGCTTCCCGCTGACGACCCAGCAGACCGGTGAAGGATTCACCACGATCCAACTGCGTCCGGAACACCAGCGTGTTCACGAACATACCGATCAGATCGTCCAGCGCCTGCTCACCACGACCCGCCACCGGCGTACCGATGGTGATGTCGTCGCTACCCGAAAGCCGCGACAGCAATACCGCCAGAGCGGAATGCACAACCATGAACAGCGTCGCGCCCTGCTGCTGCGCCACTCGTACCAGTCCGGCATGGGTTTCCGCATCGATCGCGACCGCGACCCGCCCGCCCGCGAAGGACTGTACGGCCGGACGCGGCCGATCGGTCGGCAGATCCAGCTGATCCGGCACCCCGGCCAGCGCCGACTGCCAATAGGCGAGCTGCGCGGCCGCGATCGACTCCGGATCGGCCTCGTCACCGAGCAACTCACGCTGCCAGATGCTGTAGTCGGCGTACTGCACCGGCAGCGGCGCCCAACCCGGCGCCTCGCCGGCGGTACGCGCCGCGTAAGCGATCATCAGATCCCGCGTCAGCGGACCCACCGACAAGCCGTCACCGGCGATATGGTGCACCACCATCGCCAGCACGAACTCGCCGGCCACACCGGCCGCGGGCTCGACATCGACCGCAGCTTCGCCGGTAGTCACCTCGTGCACCCGGAACAATGCGACCCGCAGCGGCACCTCGGCCGTCACATCGAAACCCGCCGACGCCAACCCCGCCACCGCCGGAACAACATCTCCGGCCGCGACGGAACGCACCTCGAGTCGGGGTGCGGCGTCACCGATCGGCAACACCAACTGCACCGGCCCCGCCTCGGTCTCCGGATACACCGTCCGCAACACCTCGTGTCGCGCCACCAGATCCATGACGGCCGCGCGCAACGCCTCGACATCGAGGGCACCCGACAACCGGATCGCCATCGGCAGGTTGTAGGCGGCCGAATTCTGATCGAACCGGTTCAGGAACCACATCCGCTGCTGCGCCAGCGACAGCGGCGCAGCACCGACAACCTCTCCCGAGGGCAG
>NZ_JBKOOL010000299.1:0-2874 GCF_046764065.1 Nocardia sp. NPDC002869 | reverse complement strand
GCCCACCAACGACCTCGACGTCGAAACCCTGGGGTCGCTGGAGAACGCATTGGAGCAGTTCCCGGGCTGTGCCGTGGTCATTTCCCACGACAGGTGGTTCCTGGACCGCACCTGTACGCATATCCTCGCCTGGGAAGGTGATGCCGACAACGAGGCCAAGTGGTTCTGGTTCGAGGGCAACTTCGAAGCCTACGAGGCCAACAAGATCGAGCGCCTCGGCCAGGAAGCCGCACGGCCGCATCGAGTGACACATCGCAAGCTGACCCGCGGGTAACGCCGCGAGACTTTTCCCGCTGCCCGGCTTCGGGTCTACCCTCGGGGTCGGTGTCGGTGTGTCCGAGAAAAATACCGGATTCAAGGGAGTGGGAAATGACGGTCTCGTCCGAATTGTCCAGCGAGGCATGGGCTGCCGAGCTGCCGGACACGCTACGCGCCGACCTCGGCACCTTGGAGGACGGCTATTTCCGGCATGTCGAGACCGACGACGCCGACTGTGAGATCACCGCACCGACCCTGACCTTCCGTGCCCATCTGACACTGGCCCTGACCCGGCAACCGGGTCAGGGCCTCGTCCGGGTCCACCACCCCGACGACGGGTCCGGGCTGGGCGCCGCGGTACAGATCGTCACGGACGATATGCCCATGCTGGTCGATTCGGTGACGGCACTCTTCGGCCGGATGGGCGGCACCATCAGTGAGGTCATCCACCCCATCTTCACGGTGGAACGGGATTCCGGCGGCGCCCTCACCGCGGCTCGCCTGCATGAGGCCGACCTGCGGCGCAACGGCACCGGGGACGGTCGCGAATCCTGGATCCACCTGCAACTCCACCCGGCGACGAGCGCCCGGCTGCTCGACGAGATCGCCGCCGCCGTACCGGACGTCATCAAAGATGTACGGCAGGTGAGCAGCGATACCGAGGCGATCCACGCCATCGTCGACGAATTGGCGACCCGGCTGGAACAGGCCGGCGATTCCGCGGCCGCGGCCGAAGCCGATATCGAACCCGCCGACTGCGCCCGCCTGCTGCGGTGGCTGGCCGACGACAACTTCACCATGCTCGGATACGCGCGCTACCGGCTCGAGCCGGGTGCGGAACTGCCGGTCCCGGTGGCCGATTCCGAACTGGGCGTGCTCCACCCGGGCACCGCGACCGGTTTCCAGGTCCCGATCACCGCGGGTGCCCGGCCGCTGCTGCGGATGACCCAGGGACTGATCCCGGTGACCATGCAGCGCGCGGTGTACCCGTACTACATCGGCGTCGCCGATCTGGACAGCGCGGGCGAGGTCCGGGGGGAACACCTGTTCGTCGGTGTCTTCACGGTCACCGCGCTGCACGAAAACGTCCTGGACATACCGGTGGTGGGGCAACGGGTCCGCGCCGCCATCACCGACAGCGGATTCGACCTCGACTCCTTCTCCGGCCAGGCCATGCTCGAAGTGATGCAGGGCTTCCCGCGCACCGAACTGTTCTCCTCCGACGCCGCGACCCTGCGCCGGACGGCCACCGCGGTACTCAATGTCGGTTTGCGGCGGCAGGTGCGGCTGTTCCTGCGGGTCGATCCCTACGGCCGGTTCGTCGCCGCCATGGTGTACCTGCCCCGTGACCGCTACACCACCGCTGTCCGCCTGGAAATGCAGGACGTCCTGGTTCGCGAGCTCGGCGGCGCATCGATCGACTACTCCGCCCGGGTGAGCGAAAGCGAACTCGCCAGCGTCTACTTCACCATCCGGATGCCGGGCGCCGACACCACGGAACCGGTGGGTGCTGCCGAGGAGATCTCCGAGGACGAACGGCGGCGGATCCAGAACCTGCTCGCCGAGGCCAGCCGCACCTGGGACGACCATCTCAACGACGCCGTGAACGCGTCGACGGTGCTCGATCCGCGGATCGTGCGCCGCTACTGCGAAGCGTTCCCCGAAGGCTACAAACAGGATTTCAGCGCACGGCGCGCGCTGGCCGATATCGATCGCCTGGAGCGGTTGCGCACGGGAAGTATCGATCAGCACCTGTACCGGGTGGCCGGCGCGCCCGCGGGCTCCTGGCGCTTCACCCTCTACATCGGCGGCTCCGGAATCTCGCTCAGCCAGGTACTTCCGGTGCTGCAGAGCCTTGGGGTCGAGGTGCTCGACGAACGCCCGTACCGCATCAGGCGGGAACGCGAGGGCCACGACGCCGAGGAACGCTGGATCTACGATTTCGGTCTCCTGGCGAGCCACGAACTGCTGCACGGTGCGCTCGACCAGGACCTCGACGCCGAACTGCTGGAGGTGGCACCCGATACGCTCGCGGCGCCCAAGGGTAGGGCCGCCGCCGACCGGGTGCGGGACCGGTTCACCGCCGCCTTCGACGCGCTCTGGTACGGCCGGGCCGAAGCCGACGGCCTGAACGAGCTGGTGCTGCGGGCCGGACTGTCCTGGCGGGCGGTCGCCGTGCTGCGAACCTACGCGAAGTACCTACAGCAGGCCGGGTTCCCGTACAGCCAGGTCAATATCGCCCGGGTTCTGCACACCTACCCCGATGCGGCGAAACTGTTCGCGCAGTTGTTCACCGCCCGGTTCGATCCGGACAGTCACTCCACCGAACAGGCCGCCGAGCTCGAAGAGCGCCTGCACGAACGGATCGATCAGGTCGTGAGCCTGGACGCGGACCGCATCCTGCGGGCCATCCTCGGCCTGATCCGCGCCACCCTGCGCACCAACTACTACGTCACCGATCCCGATGGCGCTCCCCGGGATTTCATCTCGGTGAAGGTGGAACCGCAGGAGATCGCCGAACTGCCGCAGCCGCGGCCGAAGTACGAGATCTTCGTGTATTCGCCGCGGGTGGAGGGTGTGCATCTGCGGTTCGGTGCGGTGGCTCGTGGTGGTTTG
>NZ_JBKOOL010000298.1:0-2916 GCF_046764065.1 Nocardia sp. NPDC002869 | reverse complement strand
GTCCTACCACCCACCACAAAGGGTCGAGACCCAGGGGGCCTCAACCCCGCGCGCCGGAGGCGCGCCAAAAAACACAGCACCTTCACGAGCGAGCCCACATGTCCTGCCTCGGCAGAGCGTGCCCGCACCGGATTCCGAATGTGGGCCCCCGCGCACGGCTACGCCGACAAGCCCTGCCCGGACAATAGGCCCCCCTCATAGGAGGCGGGCGCTCGGACGGCCGCGAATGGAACCCGTCAGCTCACTCGCACAGCGGCGACGAACCGTGGCTTCCCGGCCAGGTCCGGATGCTCGATGATCCCGGTGAATCGCCCGTCCGCCGCCAGTAGGCGCGCGAGTTCCCCGCCGTTGCTGTCGTCGTGCTCGATCGCCGCTCCCCCACCGGGCCGGAGCAGACGGCCGATGAGCGGCACCAGGGGGCGGATCACATCCAGGCCGTCGGGGCCGCCGAAGAGGGCGCGGTGCGGGTCGTGGCGGGCCACCTCGGGGGACAGTTCGGCGCCGTCGGGGATATAGGGCGGGTTGGCGACGACGAGATCGACGTAACCGTCGAGTTCGGTGAGTAGATGCGGGTCGGTCACGTCGTCGTGGTGCAGGGTGATGGGGGTATCGCCGTCGGCGGCGCACTGGTCGGCATTGCGGCGGGCCCAGCCCAGTGCGCCGGGATCCAATTCCACCGCGTGCACATCGGCATCGGGCCGGGCGTGCGCCACCGCGAGAGCGAGCGCGCCCGAACCCGTGCACAGGTCCACCACCACCGGCGTGTGATCGTGGCGGACCGCCTCCAGGTGGGCGAGCGCCCAGGCGAACAACAACTCGGTCTCCGGGCGGGGCACGAAAACGCCGGGACCCACCGCGAGGTCGATCTCACCCATATACGAGCGCCCGGTCAGATGCTGCAGCGGCACCCGCTCGGCCCGGCGCGCCACCAGCGCCCGATAGTCGGCGAGCTGCTCCGCCCCGATCAGCGGGTTCAGCAGGAGCCGGGAGCGCTCCACACCCAGCACATGCGCTGCCAGCTGCTCGGCGTCGACGCGTGGGCTGGGCACTCCGGCCGCACCGAGAACTTCCGTCGCTTCGGCGAGCACAGAACGGAGTTGAACGCGGGTCACCGTGACATTCTGGCGGGTCGGCGGGCGCGGGGTCGAGGACGGGCCGATTTGTGAAGGTCAGGCGCGCTCGTGACGTGGGGTTGGGAATTCACGCCGATAAACACAGCTACTCGGCCATGCGGGCGGCGCGGTCGGCGGTGGCCAGGGCGTCCAGGAGGGCGTCCATTTCGCCGTTGAGGACCGCGTCGAGGTTGTGTGCCTTGTAGCCGATGCGGTGGTCGGCGATGCGGTTCTCCGGGAAGTTGTAGGTGCGGATGCGTTCGGAGCGGTCGACCGTGCGGATCTGTCCGGCCCGGCCTTCCGCGGCTTCCTGTTCGGCCTGTTCTTCGGCCAGGGCCTGCAGGCGGGCGGCCAGGACCTGCATGGCGCGGGCCTTGTTCTGCAGCTGCGAACGTTCGTTCTGGCAGGTGACGACGATCCCGGAGGGCAGGTGGGTGATGCGGACCGCCGAGTCGGTGGTGTTGACGCCCTGGCCACCCTTGCCGGAGGAGCGGTAGACGTCGATGCGCAGATCGCTCTCGTCGATCTGTACTTCTTCGACCTCGTCGGGTTCGGGGTAGATGAGGATGCCGGCGGCCGAGGTGTGGACACGGCCCTGCGATTCGGTGACCGGCACCCGCTGCACCCGGTGCACGCCGCCTTCGAACTTGAACCGCGACCACACACCGTCGCGGGCGGCGTCGCGGCTCTTGATGGACAGTGTCGCTTCTTTGTAACCACCGAGGTCGGACACGGCCGCATCGAGGATTTCGACCTTCCAGCCGCGGCGTTCCGCGTACCGGACGTACATCCGGGCCAGGTCGGCGGCGAACAGTGCCGATTCTTCGCCGCCTTCACCGGATTTCACCTCCAGCACCACATCGTCGCCGTCGTGCGGGTCGCGGGGGGCGAGTAGATCGGCGAGTTGTTTCTCGAGTTCTTCGAGCTGTTCCTCGAGGCCGGGGACCTCGGCGGCGAATGCCGCATCGTCGGCGGCCAGTTCCCGGGCGGCTTCGAGGTCGTCGCGGGTGGCGGAGAGTTTCTTGTAGGTGGTCATCACCGGGGCCAGTTCGGCGAACCGCTTCCCGACCCGTCGCGCGGCGTCCGGGTCGTTGTGCAGGGCCGGGTCCGCCAGCTGGGTTTCCAGTCCGGCGTATTCGGCCAGCACATCGTCGATCGCGGACGGTGCGGTTTTCTCGGCCATGAACGTGGCTCCTACTCGAAAGGACGACGCGGGGAGGGTGGGCAGAAAAACACCAACGCCCGGCCTGCGACTGGGCAGGACCGGGCGTTGGCGAGAAAGCTACTCGGCGTCGGCTTCCTTCTTGGCACGCTTGCCGTAGCGGGCCTCGAAGCGGGCCACGCGACCACCGGTGTCCAGGATCTTCTGCTTGCCGGTGTAGAACGGGTGGCACTGCGAGCAGACCTCGACGGTGATCTGTCCCGATTCCTTGGTGGAGCGGGTCTGGAAGGTATTACCGCAACCGCAGACCACCGTGGTGTCGACGTAGGTCGGGTGAATTCCTGCCTTCATGGGTGTCCTCTCGATATTGGTCGCCGGGTCGCTCGGGCCTCTACCTCGAACGTGAACCGGAACCGACTTCAGGCGGGATTGTCTGCGCGAATCGCAGACGCACGGCGGCCAAGTATGCCAGAACCACCGATGCCTGCTGCAACGCCCCCGCCCCGGGATTTGTTCCGCACGCTCGCGGTGTCCCGCCCTGCGCCCCCCCGGAAACCACCCGGCCACGCCCCCGGAAAACACGAGCGGGGGGACCGTGGGGGGAGGTCGGCCCCCGCCGGGGCCAATTAAGCGGGGGCGGGA
>NZ_JBKOOL010000297.1:0-2921 GCF_046764065.1 Nocardia sp. NPDC002869 | reverse complement strand
GGGTGCGCGAAACCGCCGGGGCGCCCCGGCGCCTGCTCGCCCTGGGCGCTGCGGACGGCTGGGTGCTCACCGACCTGTTCGAGAACCTGCTGCTGGCCGAATCACCACAGGTGTATCGCGACCTGGGCTCCGGGTTGCGGACCTGGGACGCTGCGGCGGTGTACAAGACCTTCACCCGGTTGGGCGGGCTGTGGGGTATCCGGGACGGGTTACCGGGTGGGGTGGGCACCGCGCTGACCGGGCAGTTCGCCGACGCGGTACGCGATGTCTTCGAACACCGGCGGGCGCTGGCGGTGGCGGCGCCGGATTTCGCCGAGCCGGTGGTGCGCGACGCGCTGCAGCGATCCGGCCGGAGCGAAGAAGCGGCCACGGTGATGCCCTTCCCGGGCGTGCGGCCGGGCGGAGAGAATCCGCGCATCGTGGGCGGCGATGTGATGGTGCTGACCCGGTCGGCGGATCCTCGTGCGGACGCGGTGGTGGCCGCGCTGGCGGCCGAGCAGGCGCCGGTGCCGTGGATCGAACAGGTCGGCGGGTTCCTCGGGCCCAATCTGCACACCCGGGCTCGCTATTCGCGCTGGTCGGCGCCCACCGCGACCGCACTGGCCGACTGGCCGGATTTCGATCTGTCCGACCGTATCGGCGCGGTGGGTGGTCGTGACGGATTGTGGCGGGTGCTCACCGAATTCCTGATCACCGTCGGTGATACCGGCGGTGATGTCGCTGCCGCCGCCGCGATCGCGGTCACGACCCTGGGGCGTTTCGAAAGAGGTTGGCGATGACCGCGGCACCGGAATTCGAAGCACACGGCCTGCGGGTGGAACTGCCCCTCGGGCCGATGCACGGACCGCTGGAGCCCGGGCGGCCGCCGCAACGCGGGATCACCCTGGTCGCCTGCCTGCCCGCCGTGCTGCTCCTGACGCTCCTGCTGGTACCGGCCGCCGGAACCGCCGTGCTGGCCGTGCGCACCCGGTGGTGGCCGGTGGTCGGTTGCGTGGTGGCGGCGGTCGCGTTCGTGGCCGCGACGGAGGCGGCCCGCCGCGGCGTGAACAGGCGCCTGTGGGCGGTTCCGGCGCTGGTGGCAGCGGTGTCGCTCGCCGTGCTGTACTGGTCGGACGAATCGTACGCCCGCAGTCTGTACTGGATGGCGTTCGCGGCCACGCTGCTGGTCACGGCGATGCTGCTGGCCTGGTGGAGTCGGCGCAGCCGGGGGCTGTGGCTGCCGCTCATCGTGCCGTTCGGTATCTCGGCGATCGTGTCCGGGGTCGCGTTCCGGCTGATCTTCCAGTACACCGGCGCGCGGCTGGGTTTCGACGGGTTCCCGGGATACCGCGCCTGGTTCGTGGTGATGCTGGGCTCGGCGTTTCTGTGGACCTGGCTCGGCTTCCTGATCGGGGTGTTCCGGGCGGGTATCCGGGCCCTGGAGCGCGACCCCGTGCGATGGACCCGACTGCGGGAGGAGACCGGGCTCGCGCTGGTATGGCGGTTGTTCACACTGCAGCGGCCGATAGTCCTGGTGGCCGGGCTCGTGGTGGGGGTCGCCGCGGCGCGCGTGTTCGACGTGGTGCTCATCGGCGTACCGGGCTCGGTCCAGTACCAGGTGGACAGTGCCACGGTGTCGTGGTGGCGGCTGGCCACCGACCCCGCCACCGCGGGCGAGGCCGCCGCCTACGCTCTCCCGCTGGCCGCATTGCTCGGGGTGGTGGCCTGGGCGCTGCAGACCGACCTCCGGGACCGTCGCGCGGGTTTTCCGCCCGCCGCTCGAGCTGCCCATGAGCTGCATGCCGCGCCCGCGGACAGTACTTTCGCCGGGTGGGCCCGCGGCGTCATGATCGGAGCGGTCTCGGTGCTCGCGGTGATACCGCTGGTGGTACTCGTGGTGGTGGCGTTCCGCGGGCCGGACGGGTGGTCGGCGGCCGCGTTCACCGACGTCTGGCGGGACCGGTGGCTGCTGCATTCGGTCGAGGCGACATTCTGGGTGGCGCTGCTCGCGACGATCATCGTGGTGGCGGCCGCCGCGCCACTGGCCTACCGTCTCGCGGTGGCTCCCGCCGGGTGGGTGACCCGCACCATCGTGAGCGGGCTCGTGGTACTGGCGGTACTGCCGGTCCAGGCGTACCTGGGCCCGCTGGACATCTTCATCGACGACCACGGCCTGTCCGGGACCCGGGTGCCGCTCGTGCTCGTGCACGCCGCGGCCGGGCTGCCGATCGCGGTGCTGATCCTGCGCGGCGCGGTCGCGGCCCCACCCGGTAGCCCGGCGGCGGACGCGTTACGCGGGCTGGCGGCCCCGGGCACGATCAGCCGCCGGCTGTTCGATTCGGCGGGTCCGGCGCTGGGCGCGGTAGCCGTACTCGAATTCGTCCAGGTCTGGAACGATTTCATCGTCGGCCTGCTGATCAGCGGTGCCGGGGCCTCACCCTGGTCGCTGCTGTTGTGGGGGGAGGCGCGGCAGTTCGGTGAGAACGCCGCCCAGCTGGCGGCCGGTTCGCTGATCGCGGCACTGCTGCCGGTGGCGCTGGTGCTGGCGACCTGGCGGCGCTGGATCGTGCCCGGACTGACCGGTGGGGTGTTGCGATGAGAGAACCGCTACCGCGCACCTCGGTCGTGTCGGGGGTATTGAGCGGTCTGTCGGTGCTGGCCTCGGCCCTGCTGCTGGAACTGGGCCGCAACCTGGTCATGAATTCGTTCGGCGAGAGCGCCGAGGTGCAGCTGGTGGCTTCCGGCCTGCGCTGGCTGGCGGTGCTCCTCGTCGTCCTGGCCCTGATCTACACCGGTTTCCGGCTGACCGACGAACGGCGGGACCGGCGCCGGTTGCGGCGCCGCCGCGATCTACTCGCGGACCTGGACGGTCCGCCGCTCACCGGTCCACCGGTCCCGCACCCACCGCCGCCGCCCGCTGCGCTCGCCGGCGGCGACACCAC
>NZ_JBKOOL010000296.1:0-3008 GCF_046764065.1 Nocardia sp. NPDC002869 | reverse complement strand
CCCGGAGTCCGGGGCGGGCGTTCTCGGCTTCATCACCTGGGTGTTCCGCGCGCCCGTCCGCTCACCAGGACGTAAGGACCGCTCGACGCCTTTCTTACTCCGCAGTAAGATAGCCTTACTCCGCAGTAAGATCCCCGGGGTCCGACCCTCACCCCCGCGCGAGAAACAGGTGATGATGAGCATTCGAGACAGCGCTACCGAGCGGCGGTCGCACCACGGCGTCCGCCAGGAGAACGGGGTGGGCCTGCACCAACCCAAACGGGACTGGATGGGCGCCGCCATGCGGGTCATGTCGACCATCACCGGTTCGGAGCTGGCCGAGAAATACAACCTGCGCAAGCCGATCGACCGGGTCACCTACCAGAGCACCAAAACCGGATTCCGCACCCTCGGCGCGGCCACCCGTGCCTTCAACAAGGTCGCGGGCGGTGGTGCGCCCAAGCGGCTACCGGACAACGAGTCCAAGACCAAGGACTATTTCGACCTCACCCCCACCGACGAACAGCAGATGATCGTCGAGACGGTGCGTGAGTTCGCGGCGGAGATCCTGCGCCCGGCCGCGCACGACGCCGACGAGGCGGCCGCCGCGCCGGCCGATCTGCTCGGCCGGGCCGCGGAACTGGGCATCACCCTCATCAACGTGCCCGAGGAACTCGAGGGCGCGGCCACCGAACGCGGCGCGGTCACCAATACGCTGGTCGCCGAGGCGCTCGCGCACGGCGATATGGGGCTCGCGCTGCCGCTGCTCGCGCCGAGCGGGGTCGCGGTCGCGCTGTCCCAGTGGGGCACCGACGCCCAGCAGCAGACCTATCTGCCGGCTTTCACCGGCGAGAACGTGCCCCAGGCCTGCGTGGTCATCAGCGAACCGCGCGCCTTGTTCGACCCCTTCAGCCTGCAGACCAAGGCGGTACGCTCCCCCAGCGGATACCGGTTGAACGGTGTCAAGAGCCTGGTCCCCGCGGCCGCCGACGCCGAGATCTTCGTGGTGGGCGCCGAACTCGACGGACGCCCGGCCCTGTTCGTGGTGGAATCCGATGCCAAGGGCCTGTCGGTGGAAGCCGATCCGAGCATGGGCCTGCGCGCGGCCGGGCTGGGCCGGCTGGTCCTGGACAATGTGGCCGTCGCCGCCGACGCCGTTCTGGGTGAGGGCGACGCCGCGCAGCACGCGGCCGACTACCGCGATGCCGTTCAGCTCGCCCGCCTCGGCTGGGCTTCGCTGGCCACCGGCACCGGACAGGCCGTACTGGACTATGTGATCCCCTACGTCAACGAGCGGGAAGCCTTCGGCGAACCGATCAGCCACCGGCAGGCGGTCGCGTTCATGGTCGCCGATATCGCCATCGAACTCGACGGTCTGCGCCTGGTCACACTGCGCGGCGCCGCCCGCGCCGAACAGGGCCTCACCTTCGCCCGGGAAGCGGCGCTGGCCAAGAAGCTGGCGGCGGACAAGGGTATGCGCTTCGGACTGGACGGCGTCCAGTTGCTCGGCGGCCACGGCTTCACCAAGGAACACCCGGTCGAACGCTGGTACCGCGATCTGAGGGGTATCGCGGTCGCCGAGGGCGTGGTGCTCGTGTAATTTGCGCCGCCTTCGGCGCCGCGGGTTCGGGGCCCTCGTGACCCCGGTTCTTCACTCCTCCGCTCAGTCGCTGCGCTCCCTCGCTCCGTCGCTCCAGAACCGGGGCGGGCCCCGAACATGAGCAGCGACCGGCAGATGAGGCGAAAATCCGGCCGCACCCGCACACCAGGCGGTTCGCCCGCCCTCGGAAAACTTTTCGGTTCTTCGCCAGGAGATTCTCATGATCAATCTCGAACTTCCCAGGAAGCTGCGGGCCAGCGCCAACCAGGCGCATCAGGTGGCCGCGCAGATCTTCCGGCCCATCTCACGCAAATACGACCTCGGCGAGCACGAATACCCGGTCGAACTCGACACCATGGCCGCCATGGTCGACGGGCTCAGCGATTCGGGCACGCAGAAGATCAGCGGGGCCAGCGGCGGGCGCTCCGACGACGAGAAGCCCTCCACCGACGTGCTCCTCAACGCCAACGGCGGCAATATGTCGGCGCTGCTCAACGCCCTGGAAACCTCCTGGGGCGATGTCGGGCTGATGCTGTCCATCCCTTACCAGGGGTTGGGCAATGCCGCGATCGCGGCGGTGGCCACCGACGAACAGCTGGAACGGTTCGGCAAGGTGTGGGCCTCGATGGCCATCACCGAACCCGGCTTCGGCTCCGATTCGGCCGCGGTCACCACCACCGCCGTCCTCGACGGCGACGAATGGGTGCTCAACGGCGAAAAGATCTTCGTCACCGCGGGGCAGCGTTCCACCCATATCGTGGTGTGGGCGTCGGTGGACCGCAGCCTCGGCCGGGCCGCCATCAAATCGTTCGTGGTCCCGCGGGACGCTCCCGGCCTGTCGGTGGCCCGGCTCGAGCACAAACTCGGCATCAAGGCCTCCGATACCGCGGTGCTGCTGCTCCAGGACTGCCGGATCCCGAAGGACAATATCCTCGGCAGCCCGGAAGTGAACGTGGAGAAGGGTTTCGCCGGGGTCATGCAGACCTTCGACAACACCCGCCCTATGGTCGCGGCCATGGCCATCGGCGTCACCCGCGCCGCGCTCGAGGAACTGCGCACCATCCTCACCGACGCGGGTATCGAGATCTCCTACGACACCCCGCCCAACAATCAGCACGCGGCGGCGGCCGAGTTCCTGCGGATGGAAGCCGACTACGAGTCCGCCTACCTGCTGGCGTTGCGGGCGGCCTGGATGGCCGACAACAAGAAGCCCAATTCGCTCGAGGCGTCGATGTCCAAGGCGAAGGCGGGGCGCACCGGCACCGATGTGACGCTGAAGTCGGTCGAACTGGCCGGCGCGGTCGGATACTCGCAGCGGCTGCTGCTGGAGAAGACACCACCGCCGCGGTCACGCCGAGCAGGATCTTGTTACGCACGCTCATTCTCGGTTCCTCTCGGCATGCAGGGTCGGCCCGGTCATGCTGGCCCG
>NZ_JBKOOL010000295.1:0-3083 GCF_046764065.1 Nocardia sp. NPDC002869 | reverse complement strand
CTCGGAAGCGAGTACATGCGGTCCGGCGGAGGCCGTAGCGAAGGCGGAGGTATCGCCCCTCATCGTGCCTCCTCCACACTCAGCTGGGATTCGACTGCCGCGTACCGCGGGCCACGAAAAGGGCGAGGCCGTGCTCATGGATACCGTCGAGGGTTGTATCGAGATCGGTGTGAAGTGGTTGTCGGCATATGCGTTCTCCACCGAGAACTGGCGGCGCAGCCCCGACGAGGTGCGGTTTCTCATGGGGTTCAACCGGGATGTGATCCGGCGGCGGCGGGACGAGATGCACGAGATGGGGGTGCGGGTGCGCTGGGCGGGGCGGCGGCCGCGTCTGTGGCGCAGCGTGATCCGGGAGTTGGAGACGGCGCAGGAGCTGACCAAGGACAACACCGTGATGACCTTGACCATGTGTGTCAACTACGGCGGCCGTGCCGAGATCGCCGATGCGACACGGGAGATCGCGCGCCGGGTGGCGGCGGGGGAGATCGATCCGGAGAAGGTCGGCGAGGATACGATCGCCCGCTTCCTGGACGAGCCGGATATGCCGGATGTGGATCTGTTCCTGCGGCCGTCGGGGGAATTCCGTAGTTCGAATTTCCTGATCTGGCAGTCGGCGTACGCCGAGTTCGTCTACCAGGCGACCTTGTTCCCGGATTTCGATCGGCGCAATCTGTGGGATGCCTGTCTCGAGTACGCGCGGCGGGATCGCCGGTTCGGGGGTACCAAATGAGTGGCGAGGCCGAACCGGGTGCGCTGGCGCCGGATCTGGAGTTGCAGGCCCGGGCCGGGGCCGGGCTGGGGCTCTACGATATCGATGTCCGGGTCGACAACGACGGTTCACTACGGTTCGATTTCCAGGGCGCGTTGTGTTCGCTGAGCGCGTTCACGTTGACGCCGGGCCTGGATGTGCTGTCGCTGACGTGCGTGCTGGCCTGGGACCGGCCGCTCAAACCACAGTTGCACAAGCGGGTGGCCGAACGGAACGCCGCGTTGCAGTTCGGTTCGATCGCGGTGATCGCGCACGACAAACTCGCCGATGTCATCCTCCGTTACACCTTCCCGGCGGCCGGTCTGGACGACATGGCGTTGACCACGATGCTCTTGCTGGTGCTCGGTGGCGCCGGTGAGGCGCGTAAAGGCCTGCTGCCCTGACCCTGTCAGGTCGGGTCCGCTGCTGCCTCGGTTCCGGTCGTCGACCGGGTGCGGCGGGTTTCCGGGTCGCCGTACGGGAACAGGGTGTCCACGCCGCGCAGGTACTCGTCGCGAACCAGGTCGTCTATCAGCAGGTGCTGGAGTATGAATCCGGGAAGTAATCCGAAGAGGGCGGCGGCGACCGCTTGCAGGTCGGCATCGGGAGGTAGCCATCCGGCCGCGCGCATTCGTTCGGCGTACTCGCGCCACATTTCCCGGATGCCCCTCAGCGTCCGGCGCACGGGTTCTGCCGCCTCGTCGTCGACGAGTGCCAGTGACCATGCCTGCGGTGCCAGGCGTATCCGGCCCTCCGGTCCGCTCTGGACCTCGATCCATTCCGTCATCCGCGCGACCAGCTGAGCGGGGGTGGGGAGCGGGTCGCCGTGGATGACGGCCGCCATCTGCGCGCGGATATCGCCGGCGGTGGTCGAGGCGAGCGCGATGACCAGTTCGTCCTTGCTCCTGAAATAGCGGTAGACAGCGCCGGCGGACAGCCCCGATTCGGTGAAGACGTCCTGCATGGAGGTCTGGTGGAAACCCTTGCGGACGAAGCAGACGCGGGCGGCGTCCAGGATCTGTTGCCGACGGCGTTCCAGGTGTTCGTCACTGACTCGGGGCATGGTTCCAAACTAAAACGAATGTTCGTTCTTGACAAGCTGCGGGGGTGGTGGCACGGTGAGTGCACTAAAAAGAACGAACCTTCGATTTTCTGGGGAGAACGTCATGAACGTCATACAGCGCGCCGTGGCACTCGGGGTGGGCGCGGCCCTGCTGCAAGCGTTGATGCTGATCGCATTTGCGTGGCCGGCGACCAATATCGCGCCCCGCGACCTACCGCTCGCCGTCGCCGGCCCGCAGGCCGCGGTGGTCGAGGCCCGGCTGACCGGCCAGAATCCGGGCGCGTTCGAGCTCACGGTCGTACCCGACGAAGCGGCGGCCCGCGCGGCCATCGGCGACCGTGAGGTCTACGGCGCGATCGTGACCGGTAGCGGCGCGCCGCGGGTGCTGGTCGCTTCCGGCGCGGCCCCCGCGGTCGCCCAGCAGCTCACCCAAATCGGCCGGCAAATGTCCGGCGCGCCGGCCGCGCCGGTCGAGGATGTCGTCCCCGCCGACCCCGACGATCCGCGCGGAGCGGGATTCGGCGCCATGGCGCTCCCGCTGGTCATGGCCGGTATCGCGGGCGGTGTGCTGCTGACCCTGCTGATTCCCGCCGCCGGTGGTCGTGTGCTCGGGGCGCTCGTCTTCGGCATCGCCGGTGGTCTGCTGAGCATGCTCGTCACCCAGACGTGGCTGTCCATCGTCCCGGGCAGCTACCTCGCCCTGTCGCTGGTGTCCGGGCTGGTCTCCTTCGCGGTGGCCGGGACGGTCGCCGGACTGGCCACCGCGATCGGCCGGGCCGGTATCGGCATCGCCGCGCTGACCATGCTGCTCATCGGCAACCCGTTCTCCGCCGCCACCGCCGCTCCCGAGCTGCTGCCGCAGCCGTGGGGCACGATCGGGCAGTTGCTGCCCCCGGGTGCCGCGGCATCGCTGCTCCGCTCGGTAGCGTTCTTCGACGGCGCGGGCGCGCAGCGTCCGGTACTGGTCCTGCTGGCGTGGGCGGGATTCGCCCTCGTCCTGTTCGGTATCGGAGCGATCCGCGATCGGGCCCGTGTCGAGCCGGCGTCGCCCGCCGAGCCGGCGCAGGTGCCGGTCACCGCCTGAACCGCGAACGGAATACGGCGAGGGGGGGGCCCCCCCGGGGGGGGGGCCGGGGGGCCCCCCGCCACTAAGGCGGCCCCGGCGCGGGGGGGTTGAGTTGGGGGGGGGGGGGGGTGGTGTGGGGCGGGGGGGGGGGCGGGTCGTTGGGGGGGGGGGGCGGGGCCCCGCCCCCCCCCTCCGCCGGGTCGGAC
>NZ_JBKOOL010000294.1:0-3110 GCF_046764065.1 Nocardia sp. NPDC002869 | reverse complement strand
GGCGCGTTCGGCGGCGAGAAGCACACCGGCGGCGGCCGCGAATCGGGTTCGGACGCATGGAAGGCCTATATGCGGCGCGCCACCAACACCATCAACTACTCCACCGAGCTACCCCTGGCCCAGGGCATCCGCTTCGACTGACCGCGGCCTCGGTCAGCAGGGTTCGGCGGATACGGGACCGAACTCCGCGAAGAGGTCGGCTACCACGCGGCGGCCGATCTCCATACCGCGCCCCAGAATGCCGGGATCGGTTTCGACACTGCTGATATCCGGTGACCCGGCCGACGGGTGGATCTGGCAGGCCGTCGCACCCATCCCGGCGATCACCCCGTCCTCCAGCGCCTGCTGACCCGGCCGCAGCTTCCATGCCCGGTAGGCGCCGGGGGCGATGAACCGCATATAGGTGCCGCCGACCACGTCGTGAAACCAGGGCGGCGGTGGCCGGCGTTCGTCGGCGCCCCGGGCCCGCAGGATCAGGGCATGGCTGGCCCCGGCCTGCAGTGCGCTGCGTACCGGGACCGTTTCCGAGAGGCCGCCGTCGAAGTAGCGGCGTCCACCCAGTTCCACCGGAGGGCCGGCCAGTAGCGGCAGACCGGAGGACGCCCGGAGCGCGGTCTGCAGCGTCGCCTTGTCCACGATGAACGGAGGCAGGTCCACCGGTTCGCCGGTACGGATATCGGTGGCGATGGGATGAAAGGTGGTCTCGTTGGCCAGGATGGCCGGGAAATCCATGGGATGCAGCCCGTCGAGGACGAGCCGATGGCCGTCGGCCCGGCTATCCGATGCGAAACGGCCGCGGATCACCTCCGCGGCCGTCGGTTGCACTGGGCTCACCAGTCACCATACGCCGGAGCGGGTGGCGGCAATCGGCCGCGCACCCGCTCCGGAGCAGTGTGCATCTACAGTTGGCTCACCGGTCGGCATGCCGTCGCATACCGGTGGCGGCCCACAGTGGGCGTGCTACTTGATCTCGGCGAGAACGGTGCCCTGGGTGATGGCCGCGCCGGCCGCCACGTTCAGGCCGGTGACCACGCCGGCCTTGTGCGCGTTGACCGGGTTCTCCATCTTCATGGCCTCGAGCACCACGATCAGATCGCCCGCCTCGACGGTCTGGCCTTCCTCGACCGCGACCTTGACCACGGTGCCCTGCATGGGGGCGGTGACGGCGTCACCGGAGGCGGCGCCGCCGCCCGCGCCACCCCGCGTACGCGGCTTCGGCTTCTTGCGCACCGCGCCACCGGCCGCGGGAGCACCCGAACCGATCGAGAACTGACCCGGCAGCGAGACCTCGACCCGGCGGCCGCCGACCTCGACCACGACCTTCTGCCGCGGCTCCTCATCCTCTTCGGCCGGGGCGCCGCCGGTGAACGGCTCGACGGTGTTCTTCCACTCGGTCTCGATCCACTTGGTGTAGACATCGAACGATTCGCCGTCGCCGATGAAGGCCGGATCCTCGACGATGGCCCGGTGGAACGGGATGACCGTGGCCAGACCCTCCACGTGGAACTCGGCGAGCGCACGTCGCGCCCGCTCCAGGGCCTGGGTCCGGTTCTCGCCGGTGACGATCAGTTTGGCCAGCATCGAGTCGAACTGGCCGCCGATCACGCTGCCGGCCACCACGCCGGAGTCGACGCGCACACCCGGGCCGGTCGGCTCGGAGTACGCGGTGACCGGGCCGGGGGCGGGCAGGAAGCCGCGGCCGGCGTCCTCGCCGTTGATCCGGAACTCGAAGGAGTGGCCGCGCGGGGTCGGATCCTCGGTGATCTCCAGCTTCTCGCCGTTGGCGATGCGGAACTGCTGGCGGACCAGGTCGATACCGGAGGTCTCCTCGGTGACCGGGTGCTCGACCTGCAGGCGGGTGTTGACCTCGAGGAACGAGACGGTGTCGCCCTGCACCAGGTATTCGACCGTGCCGGCGCCGTAGTAGCCGGCCTCCTTGCAGATGGCCTTGGCCGAGGCGTGGATGCGGGCCCGCTGATCGTCGGTCAGGAAGGGGGCCGGAGCCTCCTCGACCAGCTTCTGGAAACGGCGCTGCAGCGAGCAGTCGCGGGTGCCGGCGACGATCACGTTGCCGTGCTGGTCGGCGATCACCTGCGCCTCGACGTGGCGGGCCTTGTCCAGGTACTGCTCGACGAAGCATTCGCCGCGCCCGAAGGCGGCGACCGCCTCGCGGGTCGCCGACTCGAACAGTTCGGGAATCTCCTCGATCGTGTGCGCGACCTTCATCCCGCGGCCGCCGCCACCGAACGCGGCCTTGATCGCGACCGGCACGCCGTACTTCTTCGCGAACTCGACGACCTCGTCGGCGTTCTTCACCGGGTCCTTGGTGCCCGCGGCCATCGGCGCCTTCGCCCGCTCGGCGATATGCCGTGCGGTGACCTTGTCCCCGAGATCGCGGATGGACTGCGGCGACGGGCCGATCCAGATCAGCCCGGCGTCGAGGACGGCCTGGGCGAAGTCGGCGTTCTCGGAGAGGAAGCCGTAACCCGGGTGGATGGCATCGGCGCCGGATTTGGCGGCGGCATCCAGGATCTTGTCGAAGACCAGGTACGACTCGGCGGAGGTCTGCCCGCCGAGGGCGAAGGCTTCGTCGGCGAGCTCGACGAAGGGTGCGTCGGCATCGGGTTCCGCGTAAACCGCGACACTGCCGAGGCCGGCGTCCTTGGCCGCCCGGATAACGCGCACGGCAATCTCGCCTCGGTTAGCTACGAGTACCTTCGTGATCCGCGCGCTGGCATGGCTGGGCACTGAGCCTCCTGTGTGCAATCTCTGTGTTCGCTGTGCGGGATGGGCCGCGCCTCGGCTCCGCTCCCGCGGATCGGGGTCCGCTGTCCGGCTTCCGAAGAGGATCGGATCGCTTGGTGGGCTCCGGGTCCGTGGGTTCGGATCCGCTACGCGGGCTCCGCGCCCGTGGTCGACACTATCTGTCTCGGGGCGAGTGTAGGCAGTCTGCCAACAAAGCCGGAACTCGGATAGGGCTACCGGGCAGTAGGTCGCAGATCGCAATGGGTCGGATCGGACTATGTGGCACACTGCTGTCTTTTTGGCGCCGCCTGCGGCGGCGCGGGGTTGAGGCCCCCTTGGTCTCGCCGTTTCGGCCTCGAGACTCG
>NZ_JBKOOL010000293.1:1960-3117 GCF_046764065.1 Nocardia sp. NPDC002869 | reverse complement strand
CGACCCGGTAGAGGGCGGCGTTGGCGTGGCGGTCTCCGCCTCGGTTGAGGCGGTGGCGGGTGGTTTTGCCCGAGGACGCAGGGATCGGTGCGACACCGCAGAGCATGGCGAACGCGGCTTCCGAGCGCAGCCGGTGGTGATTGTCTCCGGCGGTGACCAGCAGTTGTCCGGCGGTATCGGGGCCGACGCCGTGCGCGGTGGCCAGGGCGGGGTTGATCGCGGTGACCAGTGGTTCGAGTAGTTCGTCGAGATCGTTGATCTCGGTGCTGAGCTGCTGGTGGCGTCGTGCCAGCGAGCGTAGAGCGATTTTCGTGGCGGTGGTCGGTGTGGCGGCGTCGGCTCGGCGGGGACGCAGGCCTGCGCAGGTGGTGATCAGTTCGGTGGTCGGCAGGTCGCGTAGCCGGGCGCGGAGGTCGTCGGGGGCGGTGATGATCACGGCTTTGATCCGTCGTTGTGTGTCGGCGCGTTGGCTGACCGCGCTGCGGCGGGCGATGCGCAGGTTTCGTAGTGCTTCGACGCGGCCGTCGCGCTGTTTGGGTATGCCGGTGCGGTGGCCCGAGGCCGCGGTCCGGGCGGCGGCGATCGCGTCGATAGGGTCGGATTTACCCTGGAACCGGCGGGCTTTGCGGTCGGGGCGGTCGACTTCGATCACTGTGATGTGCTGCTCGGTGAGCAGCCGTGACAGTCCGGCGCCGTAGGCGCCGGTGCCTTCGACACCGACGCGGGTCACGTGCCCGAACCCGCGCATCCACTCCAGTAGGCCTCGGTAGCCGGCTGTGTCGGCGCCGAATGCGGCGGTGCCCAGCACCCGGCCGAGCGGGTCGATCACCGCGGCGGTGTGGGTATCGCGGTGGGTGTCGACACCACCGGTGAGTTCGGCGTCGACTTCGTATTCGTGATGGGTCATGCTGGGGTGGTCCGTCCTTGCTCAACCGTTTCCAGGGGCGGCACGCACCAGCCGGGTGAACGGACACGACAGTGACGGGTCTGCGGCAACAGGCTCCTATGAAGTCACGACCACCACGCCCGGTGAGTGCAGTGGCCCCGCAACCACCAGGCGTCCGACAGATCTCGGCCAAGACAACACAGTCAGTCTTACGACGGGTCAGGACACCAGCGCTGCGGGGCCACACCCATCCTCACTGTCTTACGAGGCC
>NZ_JBKOOL010000293.1:0-1861 GCF_046764065.1 Nocardia sp. NPDC002869 | reverse complement strand
CCGACAGATCTCGGCCAAGACAACACAGTCAGTCTTACGACGGGTCAGGACACCAGCGCTGCGGGGCCACACCCATCCTCACTGTCTTACGAGGCCCTGAAAGGGTCGAGGCCCGTCCCGCCCCTTGGCCGAAGGTGCTCAAAGGTCGCGCTTTATGGACGGTCCACCGCACGTCGCATGCGCGAAGCGCGAGTCTCGAGGCCTGAACGGCGGGACCGAAGGGGCCTTGACCCCGCGGCGCCGAAGGCGCCGCAAATAAACACAGCAGAATGGGAGTATGCAGAAACCGACCGGTAGTAGTGCGGTGCTCGATTCCGCTCCCGGGACGACCGCCCCCGGCGGGCAGGCGGAACCGCCGGGTGTGTTCGCGACCCTCACCGACGACGCGGCCAAACGACGTGACCTGAGGCGGATGAAGGCGGTCGCCACCGGCCTGCTGGCCGTGGCCACGGTGATCTACCTGGTGTGCCGGTGGCTGGAGTCGCGCGGCGGCGCCGGCGACTGGGTCGGGTATGTGCGGGCGGCCTCCGAAGCGGGGATGGTCGGTGCGCTGGCCGACTGGTTCGCGGTGACGGCGCTGTTCCGGCATCCGCTGGGGTTGCCGATCCCGCACACCGCGATCATCCGCCGGAAGAAGGATCAGCTCGGGGCCAGTCTCGGCAATTTCGTGGGCACCAACTTCCTGTCCCCGGAGGTGGTCACCGCGAAGGTGAACTCCGCGCAGATCCCGTGGCGGATCGGGCGCTGGATGGCCGCGCCCGGTAACGCGGCCCGGGTGGCCGACGAGAGTTCGACGATTCTGCGCGCCGTCGTGGGGGTGCTGCGCGACGAGGATGTCGAACAGGTCATCGACAACACCATCGTGAAACGGATCGCCGAACCGCTGTGGGGTCCGCCGATCGGCCGTGTCCTCGCCGAGTTGCTGGCCGACAATCGGCAGCTGCCGCTGCTGGATCTGCTCGCCGAACGCGCCCACCAGTGGGCGCTGGGCAGCCAGGAGACGATCGACCGGATCGTCAACGGCGAGGCGCCGCAGTGGGCGCCGAAATTCGTGAACGTCCTGCTGTCGGAGAAGGTGTACCGGGAGCTGGTCGAGTTCACCTGGAAGGTGCGCTCCACCCCCGACCATGAGGTCCGGCTGGCCGCCAACCGGTTCCTGGAGGATTTCGCCCACGACCTGCAGTACGACGAGACGATGATCGCCAAGGCCGAGCGGATCAAAACCGAGATCATGGGCCGGGAGGAGATCACCGGCCTCGCCGAGGCGACCTGGCGGGCGGCCAAACGCCTGATCCTCGAATCCGCCGACGACCCGAACAGCACCCTGCGCCGCAAGGTCGCCGAAAACGTGCAGCAGCTGGGCGAACGCCTGCGCGACGACACCGACACCCGAGCCAAGGTCGACGGCTGGATCGAGCGCGGCGCCCGCTACCTGGCTGCCAACTACGCCGACGAGATCGCCACCATCGTCAGCGATACGGTCGCCCGCTGGGATGCGGAGGAGGCCAGTAAGAAGATCGAGGTCCAGGTGGGGCGTGACCTGCAGTTCATCCGGATCAACGGCACGGTGGTCGGCAGTCTGGCGGGGTTGGCGATCTACGCGGCCTCGCAGTTGATGTTCGGGGGGTGAGTGTGGTGCCGGGGATGGCGGGCTTGGGGTGAGTGTGGGTGCCGGGGATGGCGAACTTGGGCGAAGACTGACGTGGGCTCGCTCGCGAAGGTGGAGGTGTGGGCTTGCTCGCGAAGGTGCTGTGTTTTTGGCGCCGCCTGCGGCGGCGCGGGGTTGAGGCCCCCTGGTGTCTCGCCGTTTCGGCCTCGAGACTCGAGCCTTCGGCTCATGCGCTTTCGAGGCCGAAACGGC
>NZ_JBKOOL010000292.1:0-3124 GCF_046764065.1 Nocardia sp. NPDC002869 | reverse complement strand
CACGGCGCCGATCGGGCCCGCGAGGGGGCTCTCGGCGATCCCGGGCCCCGGCGCGGGGCCCGGGACAGGCATGTCAGGATTCCAGGGCAGCGTCCAGGGTGATCTCGTCCACTCCGCCCAGTGCCTTGCTGACCGGGCATCCGGCCTTGGCCGCGGCGGCCGCCGCCGCGAAACCCGCCTCGTCGAGCCCGGATACTCGGCCGCGCACCGTCAGGGCGATCCGGCTGATCCGGAAACCGCCCGCCGGGTCGGGACCCAGGGTCACCGCGGCCGAGACGTCGAGGCTCTGCGGGGTACCGCCGGCCTGGGCGATCTCGTTCGACAGTGCCATCGCGTAGCAGGACGAATGAGCCCCGGCGATCAGCTCCTCCGGGCTGGTCGTGCCGTCGGCGTCATCGGCCGACCGCTTCGGGAACGACACCTCGTACTTGCCGACCCCCGAGCTGACCAGCTCGACCTGGCCGGAGCCGTCCTGCAGACCACCGGTCCATGCGGTGCGCGCGGTACGTGTGGGCATCACGATCCTTTCGAAGACGATTCGTTGCGAGTCGGACTCGAACCTACTCGTACCCTCACCTCGTCGCAGTTCGTTCGTCCAGACGGGCCAGCACCGCGGGCCAGGCCTCCCGATGCCGGTCGCGGGCCACTTCGTCGGCAAAACCGCTGTGCCGCAATTTCAATCGAATGCCGCGGGGTTGTTTGACGAACTCCACCCGCACCACCGTTTCCGCGCCCTCCGTGCCGCCGGCGCCGGTCACCCAGGTCAATTCGATGAGGCGGCCCGGTTCCAGACGGAGAAAGCGGCCGTAATGCGGCCGTAGGTTCCCCTCCTCCCGGGTCTCGAAATAGAACGGCTCGTTCACCTCGGGCCGCATCCGCACCGAGGACGGCTCCGCGAGCCAGATATCGAAGCCCTGGGTCCACGCCAAGTAGAGGAGTTGGGGTGAAGCTGTCATCACCCGCTCCACGGTGAGTTCGTACGGCCGTGTGGACAGGTCCGGTACACGCACTTGCTGGTCGACCATCACTGGACCATACCCGCGGCGGGGCGGCTACTGCCGTAGATGCGGTGATCACGCGCCGCTGCCGGCCGACCCACCCGGCACCGGCGCCTTCGTCATCGGAATACCATTGCGGCACCGGAAATCCGGGTGTGCGCCGACGACCGAGCACAACAGGCGAATAGGGTGGTGCGGGTGGAGTGTTCGCGATGACGAGCTGGCAGATGGTCGGGCTACTGGGCTGGGTTGCGCTGGCCGCGGCACTGTTCGAAGTGCTGCGGCACCGGCGCCTGCTCGCACAGACCCGGCAGGCGCTGGACACCGCCGAACGCACGGCAGCGCGGCAGCAGCGGGAACTCGAGGTCGGTACGGAGCGCTTGCTGATCGCCCGGGAACTGCACGATGTGGTGGGGCACAATCTCTCGCTCATCAATGTGCAGGCCGGGATGGCCCTCCAGCAGGTGGAGAACAAGTCCGCCAAAGCGGCGGGGACGGTCGCCGAGATCAAAACCACCAGCCGCAACGCGCTCGAGGATGTGCAGGCGCTGCGCCACGCGATCCAGGCGGTGGAGCCCGCGTCCGGCACATCGGCACCGTCGTCTCGCGACCACGACCCGGCCGGCGCCGAGGACAACGGCGCGCGCGAGCATGCGAAGCGTTCCCGCCGAGCCGGTTTCGGCCGCCGCGACCGGCCCGGCAGCGACCGGCCGCAACGGAACGGAGCAGGCGCGGGCCGCCCACCGGCCGCCCCGCAAGCGCCGCCCCCGCCGCCTCGCGAGCCCGATCCCACCATGTCCGACCTGGACGAACTCCTGCGCAAACCCCGGCTGGCGGGGTTGACGGTGCACACCCGGGTCCTCGGGACTCCCGATTCCCTGCCCGCGGCCATCGACGACGCGGCAACTCAGATCGTCCAGGAATCCCTGGCCAATGTCGTACGCCACGCCCCGGGCTCCGAGGCCACCGTAACGGTGCGGTATACCGCCGATTCCGTGGATCTCACCGTCGACAACACCCGTCCCAGCGGTAAACCCGAACACGCCGGCCCCACCCGTGGGATGGGGATCATCGCCATGCGGGAGCGCACCCACGCGCTCGGTGGCGCGTTGACCGCCGGCCCCAAACCCAGTGGCGGCTACCGGGTAGCGGCGCGGCTACCGAGCCGCCCCCTGCGGATCGCGATCGACCCGGATGCACGGCCGCGGGCCCGTAAAGACACCGGCGACAACGGCTCTCGCGAACCGGCGGCTCCGGTGGCGGTGACCGCCGAGCCACGCGGATCCACCGGGGCCCCGGCCGATCCGGGGACCGCCGCACCCGAGTGAACCCGCGGTTCAGCCCGGGTTCGCGTCGCGGCGCTCCTGCTCGGTGAACCCGGCCGCGCGCGCCGAGCCCGGCGCGCCCGCCGGGGCCTGTAGACGCCGTGAATACGCTCCTGCCGCCCGGAAGACCCCGGCGACACCGGCCGGGGCCGCCCCGTAGGTGATGGACTGCTGCGGGGCGAAGCCGAGACCGCTCCCGATCTCGACCGCGTCCAGATTGGCGCCGAGGAACAGGAAATCCCAGCTGTAGACGTTCTGCTGCTGTTCGATCAGGGACCGTACGGCGGCATGCGTCCATTCGCGGCTCGAATTCTCGTGCCCGTCGGTGAGGACGACCACGATCACGGTGCCGGGCCGCTCGCCCTCCGGCCGGGCCGCCAGTTCGGTACCGAGATCGGTGACCAGTTTGCCGATGGCGTCGTAGAGCGCCGTACCGCCGCGCGGCTGCAGCACCGGCGGGGGCACCTGATCGATCGGGACGTTCGAATACACGCATTCGTACTCGGTATCGAATTGCGCCAGGGTGACCCGCACGGATTTCTCGGCCTGCCGCTGTTCCTCGAAATAGGCGGCCAGCCCGCCCTCGGTATCGGATTTGATGGTCTGCATGGAGCCGGAACGGTCGAGCAGTACCGCGATCGTGGTCAGGTCCGGATTCGTCATGGTGATACCCCCGGCTCGTATCGAATGAACTGCCCCCACCGTACGCGCGCGCACCGACCGGAATTTCTCGCGACGGGTAGGCGGCCTCTCACCCACACGACAAGGGCCTGCCCACCGGTGTGGTACCGGTGGGCAGGG
>NZ_JBKOOL010000291.1:0-3149 GCF_046764065.1 Nocardia sp. NPDC002869 | reverse complement strand
CGGTAGTTACCGGTCCGCGCCACATCCAGGGGCGCGGAATCCCAGCTCACGAAGGAGTCAGGATCCAGCAGCGCCTCGAGTAGTTGCCTGGAGCCGATTCGCGACGATGTCATCCGAGCCGCCCCGGGGCGTCCCACACCGCAACTGTCCACACCGGCACGCCGACCAGTATGACGGGCAGCCGGATCAGTAGCCCCGGGTGACCTTTTGCAGCGCGTACTCGGTCAGCCGCACCAGCGCCTCCTTGGCCGGTTCCCGGCGGCGCGCGTCGATCGGCATGATCGGCACATCGGCCGGCACGGCCAGCGCCTGCCGGATGTCCTCGATCGGATACTGCGGGGCGTCGTCGAACTGGTTGAGCGCCACGAGGAACGGCAGGTTGCGCGCCTCGAAGTAGTCGACCGCCGCGAAACTGTCCTCCAGCCGCCGGGTGTCGATCAGCACGACCGCGCCGATCGCACCGCGGATGAGGTCGTCCCACATGAACCAGAAACGGTACTGGCCGGGAGTACCGAACAGGTACAGCACGAGATCCTCGGCCAGGCTGATCCGGCCGAAGTCCATGGCCACCGTGGTGGTGGATTTGCTCTCGATACCCGCGAGACTGTCGATCCCGGCGCTGGCATTGGTCACCAGAGCCTCGGTTCTCAACGGGACGATTTCCGAAACTGCCCCCACCAGCGTCGTTTTGCCCACGCCGAACCCACCTGCGACCACGATCTTCGCCGAAGTCGGCTTGGTCTGGCGGGTATCGACCTGTGCCGTCGAATCATATACGCCGGAGTCCACTGAGAACCCTTTCGATCAGCTCGCGACGTTCATCGTCGCTGGAATCGTCTTTCAAAGTCGCCGAAACGCGGACATGCCCGGCTTCGATCAGGTCCGCTACAAGTACACGCGCCACCCCGATCGGTATACCCAGTCGAGCCGCTAGTTCGGCGACCGACGGCGACTCCCTGCACAACTCGACTATCGAGTTTTCGATATTGCTCAGTTCGTACTGGCGTTCGAGCGAAATGGGATGGGACGCGACGAGAGCCTCGAGCGCCAACTCCACCTTCGGTCGGGTACGACCGGCGGTCAGCGAGTACGGGCGCACGAGACTGGGCTCGGAGCCTCCCACGCGGTGATCCTCTATGTCCATCCCACCATCAGGAACCCATCGTGACGCGTGGAGTGGCCTGAACTGTCTGGCCTACGCGCTCGACCAACAAAGCCATCTCGTAGCCGACCTGGCCGATATCACAGGACGTATTGGTCAGGACCGCGAGATAGGACCCGTCGCCCACCGCCATCAGCAGCAGGTAGCCGTGCTCCATTTCGACGACGGACTGCAGAACCGTGCCGCCTTCGAACAGATTGGACACACCCACCGAGAGACTCGCCAGTCCGGCCGTGACCGCCGAGAGCTGCTCGGCCCGGTCGACCGGTAGTTGGGCACTCGCCGCCATCAGCAGGCCGTCGGCCGAGACCAGAACGGCATGGGCTACGCCAGGAACCTCGCCTGCGAAGTTCGAAACCAGCCAATCCAACTGACGGTTCGTACCACCTAGTTCGGGGTTCATCGGTCTCCTTTGTCTCCGGTTAGGTTCATTGCTCGCATTGCACGGCCATCCCGAACACCTTGCTGGTGCCGACTCAAACTAGACCGGATCGTTTCGGGATTGCGACTCGGCGTCCGTTCCTGGGCGCCGCTGACAGCGCCGGGTACCAACCGGACGCCCGGGTTACGCTGCGGCAGACCGGCCGCGGTGCGGGTTTCGGGTTCGGCTTCGCTGGCCCGCCGGGCCGCCGTCCAGCCCTCGTCACCCGGGGATTCGAAGGACGCGACGGCCTGGGACCGATCGGAGTCCGAATCCGACAGCCATGCCGACATCATCTCCGCGAAGATGGGCGTCCCGCCCAGCACGCTGTCCGTCTCCTCGGCCGGTTGCAGCCGGGTCTGGAAGAAGGATGCCGTTTTCGCGGGATTGGACTTGTAGCTGTGCCGTCCGGGTTCCCGCGCGGCCGCCGGACCCTCGGCGGGCTCGGCCGCCCGCGGCAGCGCGACACCCGGCGGGTTGTCGAACCGCTCGGCGGTGTACCCGCCCGGTTCCCGGCGCGGCAGCGCGCCCGGCTCGGCGGGTGGGGCCTGCCGCCTCGGCGCCGCGGTATCCCGCTGCGGCAGCGTGTTCGAGCGCTCCCGGGCCGTATGAGCGCTGTCGGCCGGCGCTCCGCGCTGCGGCAGACCGCCACCGGGGGCCGGCCGCTGGGGAAGCCCGTTGCCCGGTGCTTCCCGTCGCGGCGGCAGCGCGCCCGGGCGCTGGGCCGGCAGTTCGCCGGAGCGCTCCCGGGACGGCAACCCACCGGTCGCCGCCGGGCCGCGCTGGGCCGGCAACTCGCCGGAGGGATCCCGCTGCGGCAGGCCGTTGGCGGTGTCCCGCTGTGGCAGGCCGGCCGCGGTATCCCGCTGCGGCAAGCCGTTGGCTCCGGGCTCGCGCCGGGTGGGCAGTCCGCCCGATGCGGATTCGGCGGCGGAACGCCGTTCCGGTTCCCTCCGCGCCGGACCACCGGCAGCCGGCCCGCCGCGCTGCGGCAGCCCGGAGGCTCCGTTCTCGCGGGCCGGAGCGCCGTTGGTACCCGGATCCCGTTGCGGCAGACCGCCCGGCCGCTGCTGGCCCGGCTGACGCGTGGGCAACGATCCGGCCGGACGCGGCGGCGCGGCTGTTTCCGACGCCGTCTCGGTGGGACGTTCGTCGGCCGGGCGAGCGGGCGCGGCGTCCCGGCGGCTACCGGGCGCTCCGTTCGCGCCCGGCTGGCGCTGCGGCAACCCGCCCAATCCGCCCGGACCACCCGGCTGCGGTGCGCCGGCGGTGCCGGGCTGCCGCTGCGGCAGCCCGCCGGGGCCGGTCTTGGGCTCCCGCGGCGGCGGACCGCCCGCGGTCGATTCCCCCGGGGTACGCGGCGGCAGGGTCGGTGTGGCGCCGCCGCTCGGTCCCAGATTGCGTTTCGGCAGGCTGGCCGCGGCGAGTTTGCCGCGCTGCGCGGTGCTGCCCGCGCTGGCCTCCCGGAGACTGGTGGTGCCCTGCTCCCCCTCGCGCGCGCCCCCGGCCATCGCGCTACCCGGCTGCCGCTGCGGCAGCCCGCCCGCGCCCAGCGGCGCGGGAGCC
>NZ_JBKOOL010000290.1:0-3179 GCF_046764065.1 Nocardia sp. NPDC002869 | reverse complement strand
ACGGATGCGGATGCGGTGTCGGTGCCGATCGGTGCTCCGGTGTTCAACACGCGGGTGTATGTGCTGGACGGGCGGTTGCGGCCGGTTCCGGTGGGTGTCGCGGGTGAGCTGTATCTCGCGGGTGTGCAGTTGGCGCGTGGGTATGTGGCGCGGCCGGATCTGTCCGCGGATCGGTTCGTGGCGAATCCGTTCGATGTTGCGGAGCGGATGTATCGCACGGGTGACCTGGTGCGGTGGACTGCCGCGGGTGAGCTCGAATACCTGGGGCGTACCGATTTCCAGGTGAAGTTGCGTGGTCTGCGGATCGAACTCGGCGAAATCGAGTCCGCCCTGCTGGCGCAACCGCAGGTGGGTCAGGCCGTGGTGACGGTCGCGACCTCGCCGTTGGGCGAGCAACTGGTCGCCTATGTGGTGCCCGCGACGGGTGCACGGATCGAATCCGTGGAATTGCTCGACGCGGTCCGTGCGGTGCTCCCGGCCTACATGGTGCCGGCGACCGTGCTGGAACTGGACGAGTTCCCGTTGAACCCGTCCGGCAAGCTGGATCGCAAAGCATTGCCGCAGCCGCAATTCCAGGCGCGGGAATTCCGGGCGCCGTCGACCCCGATCGAGGAGATCGTGGCCGGTGTCTACGCCGATGTGCTCGGTGCGGAACGGATCGGCGCCGACGACGACTTCTTCGCCCTGGGCGGCAACTCGCTGATCGCGACCCAGGTCGCGGCCCGCCTCGGCCGGGCGCTGGATGCCGACGTCCCGGTGCGGGCGCTGTTCGAAGCGCCCACCGTGGCCGCCCTGGCCGCGCGTGCGGAACTGCGGTCCGCGGCCGGCGGGCGGGCGGCGCTGGTGCCGCAGCCGCGTCCGACCCAGGTCCTGGCGACGGGCGAGGTCGTGGAACGGGTGCCGCTGTCGCTGGCGCAGCAGCGGATGTGGTTCCTGAACCGGTTCGATCCGGATTCGTTCGTGGACAACATCCCGGTCGCGGTCCGGCTGTCCGGTGATCTCGACACGGCCGCCCTGGCGGCCGCCGTCGGCGATGTGCTGGTGCGGCACGAATCGCTGCGGACTTTCTACCCGGAGGTCGGCGGGACTCCGTTCCAGCAGGTGCTGCCGGCGGCCGAGGTGCTGCCGGAGCTGGCGCCGGTCGAGGTCACGGCGGCCGACCTGCCCGCGCGGCTCGCGGAGCTGGTGATGGCGGGCTTCGATGTGACCTCGAGCGTGCCGTTCCGGGCCCGGCTCTTCCGGCTCGGCGCCTCCGAACATGTGCTCGGCTTCGTCGTCCACCACATCTCCGGTGACGGTTTCTCGATGGCGCCGCTGCTCCGCGACGTGGTGACCGCGTACGTGGCGCGTACCGCCGGCGACGAGCCCGGCTGGGCGCCGCTGGAGGTGCAGTACGCCGACTTCGCGTTGTGGCAGCGACAGGTACTGGGCTCGGAGGCCGATCCCGAATCGGTGATCGGCCGGCAGATCTCGTACTGGTCGCGGGAGCTGGCCGGGCTGCCGGATCAGCTGGACCTGCCCGCGGACCGGGCGCGGCCCGCGATCTCCTCGGGCCGGGGCGCCACCCATGCGTTCGAGATCGACGCCGAAACCCATGCCGGGCTGGCCGAACTGGCGCGGGCCGAAGGCGCGACCCTGTTCATGGCCGTGCACGCCGCGTTCGCGGTACTGCTGTCGCGGTTGTCCGGGGAGACCGATATCGCGATCGGCACACCGATCGCGGGCCGCGGTGAACGTGCCCTCGACGATCTGGTCGGCATGTTCGTCAACACCCTGGTGTTGCGGACGCCGGTCGATTCCGGGACCGGGTTCGCCGAGCTGCTGGGTGCGGTGCGCGGTACCGATATCGCCGCGTTCGGGCACGCCGATCTGCCGTTCGAACGGTTGGTGGAGATCCTCAATCCGGTGCGATCGCAGGCCCGGCATCCGCTGTTCCAGGTGATGCTGGCGATGCAGAACACGCCGGCGGTGAACACCGAGTTGTCCGGGCTGGCGATCGGCGCGGTCGACATGCCCCTGGAGACCGCGAAGTTCGATCTCCAGCTGGATCTCGGCGAGCGGACCGGAACGGCCGGCATCGACGCGGTCTTCACCTACGCGACCGATCTGTTCGACCGCGAGACGGTCGCGCAGTTCGCCCAGCGTTTCGTCCGGTTGCTCAAGGCCGTGGTCAAGACGCCGGAGCGGCCGCTGGGTGATCTCCCGCTCCTGGACGCGCTGGAGGCATCGGCGGTACTGCGCGGCGGGTACGGCCCGGAACGCGCCGTCGATCCGGACGCGACCCTGGCCGGTCTGTTCGCCGACCGGGTGGCACGCACTCCGGAAGCGCCCGCGGTGACGTTCGAGGGGACAGGTCTGTCCTACGCCGGGTTCGCCGGCCGGGTGAACCGCCTGGCGCGGCATCTGATCTCGCTGGGCGTCGGGCCGGATGTTCCGGTGGCGCTGGGTATGCGGCGTTCGCTGGATCTGGTTGTGGCGATGTACGCGGTGGTCACCGCCGGTGGTGCGTATGTGCCGCTGGACCCGGAGCAGCCCGCCGACCGCACGGACTACATCCTGGCCACCGCGGACCCGGTCTGTGTATTGACGAGTTCGGCGGACGGATTCACCACGGCGGACCGTCCGGTGGTGGTCGTGGACGAGATCGACCTTTCGGGGTATGCCGATACCGCGGTCACCGATGCGGATCGTCGTGCGCCGTTGCGTCCGTCGAATACGGCGTATGTGATCTTCACGTCGGGTTCGACGGGTCGTCCGAAGGGCGTGGCGGTGTCGCATGCGGCGATCGTCAACCGCCTCGTGTGGATGCAGTCCGAGTACGGTTTGACCGCTTCGGATGTGGTGTTGCAGAAGACGCCATCGACGTTCGATGTGTCGGTGTGGGAGTTCTTCTGGCCGTTGCAGATCGGTGCGCGGCTGGTGGTCGCGAAGCCGGACGGTCATCGGGATCCGGAGTATCTGGCCGAGGTGATCGATACCGAGGGTGTGACGGTGGCGCACTTCGTGCCGTCCATGTTGACGGTGTTCGTGGCGGCGCTGCCCGCCGATGCGGCGCGGTGTGGTTCGTTGCGGTTGGTGTTCTCCTCGGGTGAGGCGTTGGCGCCGAAGCCGGCGCATCGGTTGCGGGAGTTGACCGGGACGGCTGTGCACAACCTGTACGGTCCGACGGAGGCCGCGGT
>NZ_JBKOOL010000289.1:0-3207 GCF_046764065.1 Nocardia sp. NPDC002869 | reverse complement strand
TCCACACGGGGGTATGAAGAACCGAAACCAAATCAAATATTTGGCACTGACATTCATCAACACACTATTGAGTTCTCAAAGAACACACGCACACACCATCTGGTGACTTTTAAGTCATTCGATCGGTGAGGCAACTTCTCAAGCTTAGCTCATCCGTTTTCCCGATTGCAAATCGGTGTCCCGGTCGAGCCAGTGTGATCGCCAGGCGCTCCTCGTCCTACCTCGTTTCCCTGGTCCCTCCGGCTCGGCGTTTCCGCCTTGCTCCGGGCCCCGGGTCGGTGTCCGTGTCGCTCTGACTTGGATAAAGTTACGTGGCATCTAATTCAATGTCAAATCGCCTGGTCAACGCGACTTTTCGGCGATTGTTCCCGAGACCGTTTCCGAACCCGGGCCGCCGAGAACGGTCAGGTTCCCACTCCCACCCGTTCCACGTCGGCTCCGAGCGCCTGGAGTTTCTCCACGAAGTTCGGATATCCGCGGTCGATGTGGAAAACGTCGTGCACTTCTGTCACCCCGTCGGCGACGAGGCCCGCGAGGGCCAGTCCGGCGCCGGCGCGAATATCGGAGGACCACACCGGTGCGCTGGAGAGCCGGGGAATACCGCGGACCACCGCGTGGTGCCCGTCGGTCCGGGCATCGGCACCGAGCCGGATCATCTCCTCGACGAACCGGAAGCGCGCTTCGAAGACGTTCTCGGTGATCATCGAGGTGCCATCCGCGATCGCCGCCAGGCCGATGGCCATCGGCTGCAGATCGGTGGGGAAGCCGGGGAACGGAAGGGTGGAGAAGTTGACCGCGCGCGGGCGATCGGGCTGCACGACCCGGAAACCCTCGGGTTCGAACGAGATCCGCGCGCCGGCCGACCGCAGCTTGTCCAGGACCAGTGCCAGATGCTGGGGATTGACCCCGGTCACCCGCACATCGCCCATCGTCATGGCGGCCGCGATACCCCAGGTGGCCGCGACGATCCGGTCACCGATCACCCGGTGCGTGATCGGTGCCAGTCGTTTCACGCCGTGGATCGTGAGCACCGAGGTGCCGGCCCCGCGGATGCGCGCACCCATCTGGGTGAGCATGGTGCACAGGTCGACGATGTCGGGTTCGCGCGCGGCGTTGTCGATCACCGTCTCCCCCTGCGCCAGCACCGCGGCCATGAGGATGTTCTCGGTGGCACCGACCGACGGGAAATCCAGCCGGATACGCGCGCCCTGCAGCTCGTCGGCCCGGGCGACCACGCATCCGTGTTCGATCTCGCTGGTCGCGCCGAGCAACCGCAGCCCGGCCTGGTGCATATCGAGAGGCCGGGAACCGATGGCGTCACCACCGGGCAGCGCCACCACCGCACGTTTACAGCGGGCCATCAACGGGCCGAGGACACAGACCGAGGCACGGAACTGGGTCACCGCGGGGAAATCCGCGTGGTATTTGGGTTCGGCCGGGGTGTCGATCGTCACCACATCGCCGGAGACCTCGACGTCGCAGCCGAGGCCGCGCAGGACCTCGGCCATCAGCGGCACATCGAGGATGTCCGGACAGTTCGTGATGGTGGTCTTGCCTTCGGTGAGCAGAGCAGCGGCCATCAGTTTCAGGACGCTGTTCTTGGCGCCTCCTACCGAGACCTCACCGACCAGCCGGTTGCCGCCAGTTACCAAAAACCGTTCCATGCCGCCTCTCCGAGTATTCGGCGCACCAGTGAGTGCAAGGATAGAGCGCCCACGATCGCATTGCGCTGCCGGTCGAGACAACGCCGAGCCCTCGCGCGCGGCGGCTCGGCCACCCGATCGCCAGGAGCAGTTTCCACCGTCCGGACGGAATCCGTCAGCTTTCGGGCGCGGGACCCGCGCCCGGTCCGTCCGGAGTCGCCGCGCCGGCCTCGTCCTTGCGGCCACCGCCGGGCTGCCAGAGCACATCACCGTCGGGATTGGTGTAGCGGCTGAGGATGAACAGCAGATCCGACAGCCGGTTGAGATATTTGGCCGGTAGCGCGCTGGTGTCGCCGGGATGCGCTTCCACGGCCGCCCACGCCGAGCGTTCGGCGCGCCGGACGACCGTGCGTGCGGTGTGCAGCAGCGCGGCGAGCGGGGTCCCGCCGGGCAGGATGAACGAATCGAGCGGAGCCAGCTCGGCATTGAACCGGTCACACCACTGTTCCAGGCGTTCGATATAGCTCGCGGTGATGCGCAGCGGCGGATACTTCGGGTTCTCCACCACCGGAGTGGATAGATCCGCGCCCGCGTCGAAGAGGTCGTTCTGGACCCCGCGCAGGACCGCTGTCAGTTGCGGACCCGGGCCGCCGAGGGCGATCGCGACCCCGAGGGCGGCATTGGCCTCATCGCAGTCCGCGTAGGCGATCAGCCGCGGATCGGTTTTCGGCACCCGGGAGAAATCACTGAGACCGGTGGTCCCGTCGTCGCCGGTGCGGGTGTAGATCCGCGTCAAATGCACGCTCACAGGACCACCCTAACGTCCATCCGACCGGCCGAGGGGTTGCGGCGGACGCGCATTTGCGCCGTACTGCCCGCCCGACAAGGCCCGTGCGCGGGGAACGGGCCTACCGGCCTCAGTGGCCGCGCAGCCGGCGGGCCCGCTCCGAGGGCCGTGACTCGACCCAGGACAGGAACGCGGTCAACGCCGCGCGATCCAGTGCCAGCTCGTAATCGCCGTGGCGATCGGACACCCCGATCACCCCGATCCCGTCGGTCATGATGTCGTACTCGTCGCCCTGCGGACCGCGGCGTTCACCGATCTCGATACCGCGCCGGCGGATCACCGAATCGGCGCCGAGCCGGAGGCTGGTGAGTTTGAAGAAGACGAGGTGATCCTCGTCGTAGCGGATGACGCCGTGCCGCCAGCGTTCCCCGCCGCGAGCCGGGAGTACGCGCAGGATGGCCGCGGTGCCGCCGCGCCGCAACATGACCAGGCGATACGTGGAAACCAGAGCCAATGCGACCAGCACGAGCACCAGAATGATCAGAAGCACCATCCCGGTCTGCAATGCTGCACATCCCTTCGCTCATCCGAGGCGATCGCCGGATCGGACCGGCAGATGCACCCGCGGCCATTCAACCACGAACCAGTTTACAAATGGCACGGGGATGTCTCGGATAATGCGACGTCATCGATCCCGGGAGCGCCCGTGGGCAACGCCGGTGTGAACCGGGGCACCGGCAAAACGGCTCCGGCCGGCGACAAGGGATCGTCGCCGGC
>NZ_JBKOOL010000288.1:0-3294 GCF_046764065.1 Nocardia sp. NPDC002869 | reverse complement strand
GACAGCAGTGCTGTCACCGGGTGTTCGTGCGCAGTACCCGCGGATCAGACGGTGGGGCAAGCGAACCCGTCGCCGTCCGGATCCAGGTGGGGGGCGAAACCGGGCTCACCGCGGAAGATCGGCGCCCGGCCCGCGGCGCGTGCTTCGTCACAGTTCTTGAAGGCACCGCCGGCCGAGCCGGTCTGCGTCAGCTGGGCCGAACCGGTCGCGCCCAGCACGGCGTCGGCCGCGGAGGAACCGGTGCCTGCCAGGGAGGGCAGTCCGATCGGGCCGGCGGCGCTCGCGGCGGGAGCGGCCAGAAGAGTCAGCCCCGCGGCGGCGGCGCTGACATAGAGCTGGCGTACGTTCATGAATTCCTCTATGTCTGCTGGGGAGTGGATCTGCGTTCGACGAGAACGCGCGGCTTCCACTGTTGTGAGGGGCGGGTCGATTGTCAACTCGTATGGCCTGGATAAGACAGGGGAAAACGGACACCGGGTTGGGTACTCCCCGGATGCTGTGACGTTCCGCGCCGCAGTGGCGAAGTTCTCGCGCCGTACGGGGAGGTTTCGCCGTGGGCGACACACTGTGATAGGGATTCTGCTATGTCCGAGGCTCGTACTCCGCTGCTGTTACTCGACTCCTCCCGGGTCGGCCGGAGAAAGAGATAGGTCGGAGAAAGCAGTTGTTGCGAATCAAGGACAGTGACGTCACCGGTGGCCCGTCCGCGCCACCTCCCGCCGCCGCGGCCCGTCCCGCCGATTACCGGCTGGATCTGGACGGCCTGCGCGGGATTGCGATCGCCTTGGTCGTCGCGTTCCACGTGTGGTATGGCAAGGTCTCCGGCGGAGTCGATATCTTCCTGGTCCTCTCGGGCTTCTTCTACACCGGCATGCTGCTGCGCCAAGTGGAACGAACCGGCGCGGTGGGACTGCGGCAGACGGCGGTGCGTACCGCGCGCCGGCTGCTCCCCGCCCTGATGGTGGTGCTGGCCTTGGTGGCGGTCGTCACGGTGCTGTACCGGCCGTACTCGACCTGGGGCAATATGTCCGGTCAGACCATCGCCACCGCCTTCTACTACCAGAACTGGTATCTGGCGCAGGCCTCCGAAAGCTATCTGGCCGCGGACCCCTCGGTCAGCCCGCTGCAGCACATGTGGTCGATGGCGGTACAGGGTCAGTTCTATCTCGCCATCGCGGTGCTGCTGGCGGTGATCGGCTGGGTGTGCGTACGCCTGGGCCGGGCCTCGGCGGTGCGCCCGGCGATCGCGGTGCTGGCGCTGGTGCTCGGTACCGGCTCCTTCGTCTACGCCGCCGTATGGATGACCAGGTCGCAGGAATGGACCTACTACGACAGCGGCGCCCGGGCCTGGGAGCTGCTGACCGGTGCGCTGCTGGCCGCCGTGCTGCCCTGGGTGCGGATCGCCGGCGGCCGGGCCGCGCGCGTGCTGCTGACACTCGTCGCCGCCGCCGGACTCACGGCGGTTCTCGTCTGCGGGGTGCTCTTCGACGGCGCCCGCCAGTTCCCGGGGCCGGCCGCGCTGTTCCCGGTGGGCGCGGCGGTGGCGCTGATCGTCGCCGGTGTCCGTACCGAAAGCGGCTGGCGGTCGGTCGTCTCCCGGCTACTCGCCTCCCGCCCGACGGTCGAACTGGGTTCGATCGCCTATTCGCTGTACCTGTGGCATTGGCCGCTGCTCATCTATTACCTGGTACAGACCGGGAGACCGCATGCCGGTCTCGGCGGTGGCCTGCTGGTCATCTCGGCGTCGCTGGTGCTGGCGGTGCTGACCAACAAATTCGTCGAGGAGCCGCTGCGGTTGCGTTCCGGGCGGACCACGGTGACCCCGGTCTGGCAGCGTCGTATCCCCGCCGTGGCGGTGAGCCTGGTGGGCGCGCTCGTCCTCGGCTCCTGCATCTCGTGGCAGGTGGTGATGGCCCGCACACCCTCCGAACCGGTGGAAGCGCTGCCGGTGAACGAGTACCCGGGTGCGGAGGCGCTGTTCGCCGGGGCGGCGGTCCCGGTGGCGAAACTGCGTCCGTCCATCCTGGAGGCGTCCAACGATCTGCCGGCCCCCACCCGTGACGGCTGCATCTCCGACTGGTTCAACAAAGAGGTCGTGGCCTGTACCTACGGCGACCCCAACGGGTCGCGCACCATCGCCATGGTCGGTAATTCGCACGCCGAGCACTGGATGCCCGCGATGGACGCGTTGGCCCAGGTACACGACATCAAGGTCGTCGTCTATCTGAAGATGGGTTGTTCGCTGAACATCCGCGACGACGCCCAGTACCGCGGCCTGGACATCTCCGATTGCCGCGACTGGTCCCGGCAGGTGATCGATCTGCTCGCGTCCGACCCGCCGGATTGGGTGTTCACCACCGCCACCGCGCCCATCTGGCCCAGCGGCGGCGATGTGGTCCCGGCCGAGTACCTGGATGTGTGGGCGGCGCTGGCCGAACGCCATCTGAACGTGCTCGCCATCCGCGATACTCCGTGGCTGCGCAGCCCGACCGGTATCCGCTACAGCGCCGTGGACTGCCTGGCCGCCGGGGGTGACAGCGCCACCTGCGGTATGCAGCGTGCGACCGCGCTGGCCCCGGTCAACCCCGCACTGGTGCATGCCGCGGCGTTCCCGAATATGCGGCTGCTGGATCTCACCGATTCGGTGTGCGGACCCGAGATCTGCCGGGCGGTCGAGGGCAATGTGCTCGTCTATCACGACGAGCACCATCTCAGCGCGAGTTATGCCCGGACCCTGGCTCCGGAGTTGGAGCGGCAGATCGGGACGGCCACCGGCTGGTGGTGAGACCCGGGCGCCGGTGCACTGCTCCCATCGGCTCGTCCGGCACGCGGCCCACGTGACCTGCACGGTCGCGTGGGCCGCGGCGTCTGCGGGGGGCGGTGATCACCAGGGGGTGACCGGTGGCTTCACCCAGAGCAGCTTCTCGTCGGTATGGTGCCGCGCGGCCGCCGGATGGCCGGGATGCCGCGCCGCCCAGGCGGCCTTCTCGTCCAGCAGACGCGCCACCGAACGCCAGGTCTCGTCGGTGCCGGGTGGGTTGGCGCCCGCCGCCCGGGCGAGCTTGCGCCGCACCGCGGCGGATATACCGAGCAGTTCGGACCCCGAGATGTCCCGGTCCCACAGATAGCCGGCCAGCTGCCGCGCCTTGGCGGCCCGGCCGGCCTCCGCGGCCGGGGAATGCGCGTAATCGGCCATGAATCTGGACCTGGTTCTTCCGGGACTCGCGCGCCTTCTGCGCGGTCTCGTACTTGAACTTGCCGTAATCCATGATCTTGCAGACCGGCGGACGTGCG
>NZ_JBKOOL010000287.1:0-3357 GCF_046764065.1 Nocardia sp. NPDC002869 | reverse complement strand
TCACACGCCCCTGCACTCCCAGACAATTAGACGGGGCGGCGTAATTGGGGTTTCGGCCACCATCGTGGCGGGGTTTCGGCCCGGCCGCGCCCGCTCCGCGGCACGCGCACCCCGAGCGGGCTGGAGCGTATCGCGTTCGCGCCCTCGGCGGGCACCTCTCGCGCCGCCACGGCCGTGGCACAGCGGGTGCCCGGGCTCAGCTCAGCAGGGGACCCAGCGCGTCCAGGACGCGACTGGCCAGCAGCGCCTTGGATCCGTGGTCGAGCGCCTGTTCGCTGCCGTCCGCGCGCAGCAGCCAGCCGTCGTTGGTATCGACCTCGAACGCCTTACCGTCGCCCACCGCGTTCACCACCAGCAGATCGCAGCCCTTACGGGCCAGTTTCGCCCGCGCGTGGGTGATCACGTCGCCGTCCGCGTCGCCGGTCTCGGCGGCGAATCCGACGATGGCCGTTCCGGGCAACCGGCCCTCCCGGCGCTCCTGGACCAGACCGGCGAGGATGTCCTCGTTCTTTTCCAGGGCGATGGTCGCGGGTTCGTCCTTGCCCTTCTTGATCTTGGCGGCGGCCACCGTGGCGGGCCGGAAATCGGCGACCGCGGCGGCCATGATCACCGCGTCCGCGCCGACCGCGTGCTTGTCGACCGCGGTTTTCAGCTGTTCGGCCGTGGTGATGTGGACCAGTTCGACCGCGGCCGGCGGTGCCATCTCGATGGTGTTGCCGGCGATGAGCGTGACCTGGGCGCCGCGCTGGGCGGCGACCCGGGCGAGGGCGTACCCCTGCTTACCGGAGCTGCGGTTGCCGAGGAAACGGACCGGGTCCAGCGGTTCCCGGGTGCCGCCCGCGGTGATCACCACCCGCCTGCCCACCAGGTCCCGCGGGATCGCGTCGGGGCGTTCGAGCAGCAGTGAGGCGAGGCCGAAGATCTCCTCGGGTTCGGGCAGGCGGCCCGGGCCGGTATCGGTACCGGTGAGCCGGCCGGACGCGGGCTCCATCACGGTGGCGCCGTGCGCGCGCAGAGCCGCCACATTCGCGACGGTCGCCGCGTGCTCCCACATCTCGGTGTGCATGGCGGGCGCGAACAGCACGGGACATCGGGCCGTGAGCAGGGTCGCGGTGAGCAGATCGTCGGCGCGCCCGTGGGCGGCCCGCGCCATGAGGTCCGCGGTGGCGGGCGCGATGACGACGAGTTCCGCCTCCTGGCCCAGCCGCACATGCGGCACCTCCGGCACATCCGAGAAGACCCCGGTGTGCACGGGATGGCCGGACAGCGCCTCGAAGGTCGCCGTGCCCACGAACTGCAGTGCCGCCTCGGTGGGGATCACCCGGACGGTATGGCCGGTCTCGGTGAACCGCCGCACCAGCGCGCACGCCTTGTACGCGGCGATTCCGCCGCCCACCCCGACAACTACCCGCGCCATCGCGCGCCTCCTGCCCTATCGGCCCATCACCGGCCGGCGGTCATTCGCCTTCGGTGTGTTCGAGCAGATCGCTGTGGATCTCCCGCATCGCCACCGACAGCGGCTTCTCCTGCGGCAGCGGCTCCACCAGCGGGCCGACGTATTCGAGAATGCCGTCGCCCAGCTGGTTGTAGTAGTCGTTGATCTGGCGGGCCCGTTTGGCCGCGTAGATCACCAGGCTGTACTTGGACGAGGTGCGGTCGAGCAGCTCGTCGATCGGCGGATTGGTGAGGCCGACCGGGGTGTCGTAGGCGGGCGTAGCGGTATCCGTACTGCTCACTGAGGAAGCTCCTGCGGGGTCGGTGGCTCGGCTGCGCGGCGGCTCTCCGACCGCGCAACTGGCTACGAATTGGAATTCGTGCTGACGAACAACGATACCAACTGCGCGCAGGCGCTGGTCACGGTGTCGTTCACGATCACAGTGTCGAACTCGTCACGTGCGGCCAGTTCCACCCGCGCCGTCGCCAGGCGGCGTTCGATGACCTCCGGCGATTCGGTGCCGCGGCTGCGCAGCCGGTCCACCAGTTCCTCCCAGCTGGGCGGCGCGAGGAACACCAGCACGGCCTCCGGCATCACCCGCCGGATAGACCGTGCTCCTTCGAGATCGACCTCGATGAGTACCGGCAGCCCCTCCGACAATGCGGCGCGCACCGGCGCGGCCGGCGTACCGGACCGCTGCAACCCGCCGTGGATATCCGCCCATTCGAGCAGATCGCCGGAGGAGATCATCGCGTCGAACTCGGCCCGGCTGACGAACCGGTAGTCGCGACCGTCGACTTCACCGGGACGCGGGTCCCGGGTCGTCGCCGAGACACTGAAAACCAGTTCCGGCAGCCGTTCGCGGACACATCGCACCACGGTGGATTTGCCCACGGCCGAGGGGCCGACCAGTACAACCAGCCGACCCTTCGTCATGTTCTCGATCACCGAGGGTGTCAGGCGCCGAGATCGAATTTGGCGAGCAGCGCTTTGCGCTGCCGGTCACCGAGACCACGCAGCCGGCGGGTCGGCGCGATCTCGAGCTCGTTCATGATCTCCTCGGCCTTGACCTTGCCGACCTTGGGCAGGGCTTCCAGCAGTGCGCGCACCTTCATCTTGCCGATGATCTCATTGCTCTCGGCCTGGCCGAGGACCTCTTTGAGGTCGGTGCCGCCCTGCTTCAGGCGATTCTTGAGTTCTGCCCGCTCACGGCGAGCGGCAGCCGCCTTCTCCAGAGCAGCGGCGCGCTGCTCATCAGTCAGCTGGGGAAGGGCCACGGTTCCTCCGTCTCATCATTCCTGCATCAAAACCTGCCGAACTACCCGGCAGTCTCAGCGACCGTACCCACGCCGCCCCCGGATTGCGAACCCACCCCCCAGGTCAGGGCATGAATCGGACCCGGTATCGCCCCCTTGCCGACCCGCCCGCATCCGCGCTTGCCGTAACTGCGACCCGCACCCCACCGCCCACGAAACAGCCTGCCATCAGCGGCTTTTCAAGCACAAACCAGAGTTGCGGCGCGATAACCACCTGTGCGATCGACCTGCTGGCTACCGCCCAGCCGCCCTACCAGGAATTTTCTGGGAAATTTTCGTCCGAGCCCCTGCTGAGCGAGCGGAAGCGGCTCCGGCAACAAAAACGGGCTTCCCCGGACCCCTCGCGACAACCACCGAGGCGCCCGTATCGTCCGAATATGTACAGCGTACAGCGGCAGCCGGATGGGTACATCCGCGTACTCACGAGCCGAGGCAAAACAGATCCCGCCCCCGCGGGCCCTACACCGGCCTCCGATCCCGGACATCGAATGCCGACGCAACCCGCATGCGTCGAGATGCTCCTATGGATGTCAAGTGGGGAGCTCGGGTGTGGTGATGAGGTGGTAGAGCTCTCGTGCGATGTAGCGTTTGAGGCAGCGGATGATC
>NZ_JBKOOL010000286.1:0-3404 GCF_046764065.1 Nocardia sp. NPDC002869 | reverse complement strand
GCTCCCTTCTTCCTTCGGTCCTTTGCCCGCGCCCTCAACCACCCCCCCCCCCCCGGGGGCGGGGCCCCCCACCCCCCCGGCGCCCCCCCCCCCCCCACGCCTGTGCCCCGGAAATCCCCGCAGGATGTTCCCATAGGCGGGAAAAATTACTTCGGTGAAGCTCACGATGTGTCCGAAGTTCTGCCGCACGCAAGAATGCAGACCGACCGATCGGCACGATTACTGGGGTTCGCCAGGGATAATCACAGTGACGTAACGGGCGTACCGCATACCTCGGGCAACTACGTAACCGTGACCGTCGTTCGCTCGGTCGGTTCCGGCTGCGCTTCGAAGGCCGCGGCGATCGCCTGCACCCATCCGCGTGGGCTGATGCCCTCCGGCGGTGCGATCCAGCGGGAGTCCACCACGGCCCGGCCCAGCGGATTCCTGGCCCACTGCGCCACCCGTTCCGCACGGGCGGACACCGCGGCGGGAGGCTCCCCGGCAGCCGCGATCTCGACACCGCCCCCCGACTGCAGATACAGCGCATCCATGATCTGCGCGACCCGATCCGACGCCTTGAGCTGGGTCGATGTCCCGGTCTCCTCCTGAACGACCTCTGGAAAGCGTTCGACCAGGACTTTGTGCAACGTCTGCACCCGGCGCAACAGCAACCGTCCCCGCACCCACATCTCCACCACGATCCACACCGCGCCGAAGGCGATGAGCAATGCGGCCAGTTGCCAGAGCGGCCAGGCCCAGGCCGGCTCGCCCGGCCCGGAACGGATAGCTCCGGTGAGCCCCCGCTGCACCTGCCCGACGGCCAGCACGACCACCAGCGCGGTCCCCGTCACGTAGACGGCGATACCCCGGCCGAGCGCGGTCCAGCTCAGGTTACGTAGACCGGTCACCACGATGAAGGCACCGGCCGCCGCGGTGACCACCCAACCCGCGGTGAACGATGCGCTGAGGGTGCCGGCGACGGCGAAGAGCCCGGTTCCGTATATGCCCCCGGCGATCTGGCGCAGATTACGGCGCGAAACCACAGGCCAGGCCGCCGAGGCGACCACCGAGGTCGCGGCAGCGAAGAGCAGCCAGGCGGAGACCACCAGCCCCTCCGACAGCCGGCCCGCCGGCAATCCGCCGGGCAGTAAGTTGTCGACGGCCAATGCCACATCCGGCACCGCGGCGGTACAGGCCAGCGCGACCGCCGAAACGGCCATAACTATCGCCACCCGCGCGGTGGTCGCGGGTTTGACGAGTACCCGCCCCACCCGCGCGCCCGCGGCGACCCAGACGATCAGGGCGGTCAACCAGAACGTCATCCCAGAGCCTCATCGAATCGAAGGACCGAGACGCCCGCGCCCCGGCTGTTGAACACGCGCAGCCGCGTCATCAGCATGGCGGCGAAAGTTTCGGCCTCCCATTCGGACTGATCGTCCTCGCCGTCCTCGACTGCGGTCTGATGGGCGCGCTGACTCAGCATGTAGGCGATGAGCTCGTCGCTCACCTCCAGTGTCACCTCGGGGGCCGGGGCACCCTCGTGATCGAAGACGATATGCCCCAGCTCGTGGGCCAGCGTATGGTCCCGGCTCGGCAGCGCACTGGCGAGCACGATGATGTCCTTGGTCGGGTAGTAGCGACGCTGGCCGCAGACCCCGGGACCGAGGTCGGCGTCGGCGATTTCGATCGGGCGGCCCCGCTCGGCGGCCACCGCGTCCACCACTTCATCGAGTGTGGTGGCGTCGGCATCGGCGGCGATCGCGCACACCGCGTCGACCGCGGCGGCGACCCGCCGATAGGCCCGGGCGCTCTGTGTCCGGCTCTGCGTCATCGCGATCACGCACCCGCTCCGAAGAATTCGGCCCGCGCGGCGTCGACCCGCGCCTGTGCCTGTGCGGCGCTGTGATAGCTCATCACGGCCGAACCGCCGCCGGCGATGGCCAAGGCGATCAGCCCGCCGATCACCGACAGGACCTTGGGTTCGGGCAGCAGGCCCTCGGCGTTCGTCGGGCGCACCGCATGATTCGGTGACGCGGCGGCGACCGACGGCGCGGATCCACCGGGAGCGGGCGCAGCGGGGACGGCCGACGGCGCGACCGCGGGCACCGGAACGGCCACACCGATTACCGGAGCACCGGCACCCGCACCGCCGCCGGGCGCCGGTAATGCCAGTGGCGGCCCGACCGGGGGCGGGGGCGCCGGAACCGGGGGCACCGGCAGCAGCAGGAGCAGCAGCGGGGCCGCGGAACCCACACCGGCCGAACCCAGCGCGGCGGAGCCGGTCGCCGCCGAACCGGCGGCAGCGGACCCTGTAGCCGCGGAACCCACCGCAGCCGAACCCACACCGGCCGAACCGGTGCCGAGCACTCCGACTCCCGCCGAACCCAGCGCGGCGGAGCCCGTACCCAGTACCCCGGCTCCGGCCGAACCCACTGCGGCCGAACCGGTACCGAGCGCTGCCGAACCGGTGCCCAGTGCGGCGGAACCGGTCGCGCCCACCCCGAGACCGGCCGAACCCACTGCGGCGGAACCTGTTCCGAGGACTGCCGATCCGGTACCGAGTGCGGCGGAGCCGGTGGCCCCCAGGGGCGCCGCGGCGGCCGAGCCGACGGCGGCCGAACCGGTGGCCAGGATGGTACCCAGAGCGGTGCCCAAGCCCGCCGGGCCCAGAGGTTCGGCAACCTGCGCAGGATCCGGTCGCGGAGCAGCGTCCGGCGCCGGCTCGGCGGCGTCGACCGCTTCCGGCTCCTGGACCCGGCCGGGGATGCCCAGGGGCTGCCACTGCGCGATGTCACCGGAATCCGCACCGCTGCTACCGGTACCGGGATCCGGCGCCGGCGCACTGCTACCCGTTCCCAGACCGGTGGGTGCGCCCGATTCGGGCGAAGCTCGCTCTCCGGTCGCATCCCCCGACTCCGGTTCGCTGCCCGGTATGGCGAGCGGGCCGCCGCCCGCGGGAGGTTGCGCCCCCGGGAGAGGCGGGGTGAGGCCGTCGCCGCCACTGCCGGAGAGGCCTTGTTCGGTCATCGGCCCCCGGCCCGGATTCGCTTGAGCGAGTGCCGGCCCCCCGACCAGCCCCAGGCATCCGGCCGCTCCGGCTACTGCAAGCAATCGCTTGATGCGCCCCACGGCCATGCGCCACTCAACCCCTCGATCGATAGTGCGGATTCGCCCGGCGATGACACCTTCCGGGTAGAACGAACAGATGGTTGCCCATGGTAAACCAGCACCCTCACCGGTGCATAACGAAGTGGCGACACCGAGCGACGAGTCCCGGCTATCCGCTGCTCGGGCGCCAGTACACAGCGGATAGCGCCCCGGAGAGCATGGAATAGATCACAACCACCCGGTGCGGGGTCCAGTAGCTGGACAGCCGGATATTCCTACGGAGACGGGCCCGTCCCGTCGTCGGCCGACGACGG
>NZ_JBKOOL010000285.1:0-3517 GCF_046764065.1 Nocardia sp. NPDC002869 | reverse complement strand
ACGCAGACCTGATCGGCGGAGTAGCGCGGATCGTGGGCCTGCCACAGCGAATCCGAGCGCCACCAGCGCCGCACGTCCTGATCGACCACCGGATCAGAAGGCGGAGCCGGCCGCCGTGCAGCCGGGCACCGGCTCCGGGCAAATCCCTGGCATCGGCGAGGGACCGGTGTCGGCCGGTGCCGCCGAGCAGGCCCCGGAATCGCCGGCCGAATCCGGCACCGAACCGGCGACCGCCGCCGCTTCCGGGACCGCCGCCGAGGCCGGCTCGTCCGCCGACGCGACCGTGGTGTCCGCGTCGGCCGAGATCTCCGAACCCGCGGATTCCGCCGCCGCGAGTGGCGCCCCGGCCGCGCCGGTGACCCCGCTACCTGCCTTCACGGCCGCGGTGAATCTGTTCGCGAGCCCGGTGCCCGAGGAGCCCGCCTCGACCGAACCGATCGTGTTCGAATCCGCGGTCGTCGCGGCCCCGCTGTTCCTCTCCCCGGATGCCGCGGCGGCCGAACCGGTGCGCCGCCGCCGTAAGCCCGAACCGGAACCCGAGCCCGATTCCGGCGCCGAGACCGAGCCGGACGCCGAGACCGAGGATCAGTCCGAAGAGGGCGACTCCGACGATCAGCCCCGGCGTCGCCGTCGCGGCCGGCGTGGGCGTGGGCGTGGCCGGGGTGAGCAGGCCACCGATTCCGAGGACATCGAGTCCGAGGATGACACGGGCGCCGACGCCGAACAGGCCACCGACACCGACGACGACAAAACCACCGAAGCCGACGAGACGGACGAGGCCGGGAGCGACGAGTCCGGTGATGCGGGGGACGACTCGGAGAGCGGGTCCAGCCGCCGTCGCCGGCGCCGCCGGCGCCGCAAGGTCGCCGGTGAATCCGGCGAGAGCGAACCGGCCGACGACGATCCGCCCAATACGGTCGTGCACGAGCGGGAACCGCGGAACAAGACCCGTACCCGCGCCACCGTCGACGAAGTACAGGGCATCACCGGCTCGACCCGGCTCGAGGCCAAACGGCAGCGCCGCCGCGACGGCCGCGAGGCCGGCCGCCGCCGCCCGCCGATCCTCACCGAATCGGAGTTCCTGGCCCGGCGCGAGGCCGTGGACCGGGTGATGGTCGTGCGGGAAAAGGAGTTCCCGGGCCAGTCGTCCGCCACCCAGGTGGCCGTGCTCGAGGACAACATCCTGGTCGAGCATTTCGTCACCAACACCGGATCGGCATCCATGGTGGGCAATGTCTACCTGGGCAAGGTGCAGAACGTGCTGCCCAGTATGGAGGCCGCGTTCATCGATATCGGCCGGGGCCGCAACGGTGTCCTCTACGCGGGCGAGGTCAACTGGGAGGCCGCCGGGCTCGGCGGTAGGGAACGCAAGATCGAGCAGGCGCTCAAACCCGGCGACCAGGTGCTGGTCCAGGTGAGCAAGGACCCGGTCGGCCACAAGGGCGCCAGGCTGACGACCCAGATCAGCCTGGCCGGTCGCTTCCTGGTGTATGTGCCCGGCGGCACCTCCACCGGCATCAGCCGCAAACTGCCCGATACCGAGCGCAAACGGCTCAAGGAGATCCTGCGCGAGATCGTCCCGGCCGACGCGGGCGTCATCATCCGGACCGCCTCCGAGGGGGTCAGCGAGGCCGAACTCACCCGTGACGTGGAACGGCTGCAAAAGGCCTGGCGCAAGATCGCCGCGGCCGCCGCGAACGAGTCGGGCGCGCCGAAAACTCTCTACGAGGAGCCGGACCTACTCGTCAAGGTCGTGCGCGATCTGTTCAACGAGGATTTCTCGCGACTGGTGATCGAGGGCGAACGCTCCTGGAACACCGTCGAGAACTACATCGGCACCGTCGCCCCCGATCTGCTCCCGCGGGTCTCCCGGCACGAGAACAACGGCGTCGATGTCTTCGAGACCTACCGCATCGACGAGCAGCTGGCCAAGGCCCTCGACCGCAAGGTGTGGCTGCCCTCGGGCGGCACCCTGGTGATCGACCGCACCGAGGCGATGACGGTGGTCGACGTCAACACCGGTAAGTTCACCGGCTCCGGTGGCGGCAACCTGGAGGAGACGGTCACCCGGAACAACCTCGAGGCGGCCGAGGAGATCGTGCGGCAGATGCGGCTGCGCGATATCGGCGGCATGATCGTGGTCGACTTCATCGATATGGTCCTCGAGTCCAACCGTGACCTGGTCCTGCGCCGTCTCACCGAGGCGCTGGGCCGGGACCGCACCCGGCACCAGGTCTCCGAGGTGACCTCGCTGGGCCTGGTCCAGATGACCCGTAAGAAGCTCGGGACCGGATTGGTGGAGGCGTTCTCCACCACCTGTGAGCACTGCCACGGTCGCGGCCTCCTGGTGCACAGCTACCCGGTGGAGCCGTCGGGCTCCGACGAGGGCGGTGCCGGCCGGGGCCGGGACTCGGGTTCGCGACGCCGTCGCAACCGGGACAAGGCCGCCGCGGCACCCGCGGCGCCACAGCCGTCCGTCCCCGAGCTGTCGGAAGAGGAGGCGGCGGCCAAGCGGGCGCACCCCGTGGCACTGGCCATGGCCACCCATCATCCGGAGACCGAGCAGGATGAGCCGGCGCCCGAGGCCGCATCGGCCGAACAGGCCGCGGAGCCCGCTGCCGTGGGCGAGCCGGGCGGTTCCGACGCGGCGCCGGAAGCGGTCGCGAGCGGCAAGGGTGGTGCGGCACCGGCCGAACCGCGGCGCCGGCGCACCCGGGTCCGCCGGTCGACCGGTGCCACCGGTACCCAGGCGCAGACTCCGGCCGCGGAACTGAACGGCAGCGGTACACCCGCCGAATCCGGGTCCACCGGACCGGCCGAATCCGAACCCACGGCTACCGAGCCGGTTGTCACCGAAACGGCTGCCGTCGAATCCAGGGCCACCGAGCAGGTCGCGTCCGAGGCCGCCCCGGCGGAAGTGGTCGCCACTGAAACGGGCCCGGTGGAGGAGAGCGGAGCGGCTGCGCCGGCACCGGAAACTCCGGCGGAGACGCCGGCCGGCGACGACACCGCGGCGGCGGCCACCGTGACTTCCGCCCCCGCCGCGGATCGCAACGGTACGGCCGCTTCGGCGAATGGTGCGGTTCCTCCGGCGGAGCCGGCCGCCGCTCCGGCGACGGAGCCGGTGGTGACCCCGGAACCGGCCGCCACGGCGAACCCGGCCGATGACGGTGGGACGGAAACCCGCAGCCGGCGGCGCCGGGTCGCCCGCTCGACCTCCGCACCGGCCGCCGACAGCGCGGGCGCGGTATTCGTCCTGTCCGCCACCGAGCAGCCCGACGAGCCGGTGACCGATTTCACGGCCGCTCCGCCGGAGGTCGAGGTCCCGGTACGCCGGGCACGCCGCCGGGCCGCGGGTCGTCCGTCCGGACCGCCGGTCGACGAACAGCACTGAGTCATCGCGCCGGGTGCCCGGCCCGCGGAATGCGGGCCCGGCCCCCCGCCCGGGGGCCAAGGCGGGGGGGGGGGCCCCGGGGGGGGGGGGGCGGGGGACACCCCGTGCGGGGGGGCCGGCGGG
>NZ_JBKOOL010000284.1:0-3550 GCF_046764065.1 Nocardia sp. NPDC002869 | reverse complement strand
CCGGGTCCGGCTCCCGCCCGGGAGCCCGAGCGTCCCGAGGCCCAGGCCCAGGCCCCCGCGGCCAAACCGGCCACCCCCGGCGCACGTCCGGCGGGCGATGCCGCGCGCCCCGGTCAGCCGCGTCCGGCCGCCGCCGGCCAAAGCCCGGCCCGTCCGGGCCCCAAACCCGGCCCCAAGACCCCGCGCGTCGGCAACAACCCGTTCTCGTCGGCGCCCGAGCGTGAGCGTCCGTCCCCGCGTCCGCAGCCGGGCCCCCGCCCGGCTCCGGGCCAGGGCGGCCCCCGTCCCGGCCCGGCGCAGGGCGGTCCGCGTCCGCAGGGCGGCCCCCGTCCCGGCCAGAATGCCCCGCGTCCCGGCCCCGGCGGTCCCCGTCCGGCAGCCGCGCAGGGCGGTCCCCGTCCCGGCGGTCCCCGTCCGAGCCCCAACTCCATGCCCCCGCGTCCGACCCCCGGCGCGATGCCGCAGCGTTCGGCCCGTCCGGGTCCGGCTGCCGGTGGCCGTCCGGGTCGTCCCGGTGGCGGTCCCGGTGGCGGCGCTGGTCGTCCCGGTGGTGGCGGCGGCGGTGGTTACCGCGGTGGTGGCGGTGGCGCCCCCGCCGGTACCGGTGCTCCCGCCGGTGGTGGCGGTTTCCGCGGTCGTCCCGGTGGCGGCGGTGGCCGTCCGGGCGGTCCCGGTGGTCGTGGTGGTGCGGCCGGCGCGTTCGGCCGTCCCGGTGGTGCGCCCCGGCGTGGTCGCAAGTCGAAGCGGCAGAAGCGCCAGGAATACGATTCGATGCAGGCCCCGTCGGTCGGCGGCGTGCGGTTGCCCCGTGGCAACGGTGAGGTGATCCGCCTCGCTCGCGGTGCGTCGCTGTCCGATTTCGCGGAGAAGATCGACGCGAACCCGGCCGCCTTGGTCCAGGCACTGTTCAACCTGGGCGAGATGGTCACCGCGACCCAGTCGGTCAACGACGAGACCCTGGAGCTGCTCGGCGGCGAGATGAACTACGTCGTGCACGTGGTCAGCCCCGAGGACGAGGACCGCGAGCTGCTGGAATCGTTCGACCTGACCTACGGTGAGGACGAGGGCGGCGAGGAAGACCTCGAGCAGCGTCCGCCCGTGGTCACCGTCATGGGCCACGTCGATCACGGTAAGACCCGACTGCTGGACACCATCCGTAAGGCGAATGTCCGCGAGGGCGAGGCCGGCGGTATCACCCAGCACATCGGCGCCTACCAGGTGCTCACCCATCTGGGCGACGACGACCGGCTCATCACCTTCATCGACACCCCGGGCCACGAGGCGTTCACCGCCATGCGTGCCCGCGGTGCGAAGGCCACCGATATCGCGATCCTGGTGGTCGCCGCCGACGACGGCGTCATGCCGCAGACGGTGGAGGCGATCAACCACGCGCAGGCGGCCGACGTGCCGATCGTGGTGGCGGTCAACAAGATCGACAAGGAAGGCGCGAACCCGGAGAAGATCCGGCAGCAGCTGACCGAATACAACCTGGTGGCCGAGGAGTACGGCGGCGACACCATGTTCGTCGACATCTCCGCCAAACAGGGCACCAATATCGACGCCCTGCTGGAGGCCGTGCTGCTCACCGCGGACGCCGCGCTCGACCTGCGGGCGAACCCGGAACAGGACGCCCAGGGTGTGGCCATCGAGGCGCATCTGGACCGCGGTCGCGGCCCGGTCGCCACGGTGCTCATCCAGCGCGGCACGCTGCGGGTCGGCGATTCCATCGTCGCCGGCGACGCCTACGGCCGCGTCCGCCGGATGGTCGATGAGCACGGCGTCGATGTCGAGGCGGCCCTGCCGTCGCGGCCGGTGCAGGTGGTCGGTTTCACCTCGGTGCCCGGCGCCGGTGACAACCTGCTGGTGGTGGACGAGGACCGTATCGCCCGCCAGATCGCCGACCGGCGCAACGCGCGTAAGCGCAACGCGCTGGCCGCGCGTAGCCGCAAGCGCATCAGCCTGGAAGACCTGGATGCCGCGCTGAAGGAAACCAGCGAGTTGAACCTCATCCTCAAGGGTGACAACTCCGGTACCGTCGAGGCGCTCGAAGAGGCCCTGCTCGGGATTCAGATCGACGACGAGGTCCGGCTGCGGGTCATCGACCGCGGTGTCGGTGGTGTCACCGAGACCAACGTGAACCTGGCGTCGGCGTCGAACGCGATCATCATCGGGTTCAATGTCCGGGCCGAGGGCAAGGCGACCGAACTCGCCAACCGCGAAGGCGTGGATATCCGGTACTACTCGGTGATCTACCAGGCCATCGACGAGATCGAGAGCGCGCTCAAGGGCATGCTCAAGCCCATCTACGAAGAGGTGGAGCTGGGCCGGGCCGAGATCCGCGCCATCTTCCGCTCCTCGAAGATCGGTCTCATCGCCGGCTGCATGGTCACCTCGGGCAGCGTCAAACGCAATGCCAAGGCTCGTCTGCTGCGCGACAACGTGGTGATCGCCGAATCCACGACGATCAGCTCGCTGCGCCGGGAGAAGGACGATGCCACCGAGGTTCGTGAGGGCTTCGAATGCGGTATGACGCTGACCTACTCCGATATCAAGGAAGGCGACATCATCGAGGCCTACGAGTTGCGCGAGAAGCCGCGCGACTGAGCTGATACGGACCGGGCGGCTTCCACCGCCCGGTCCGGCCATCGATATCGGCACAGCGGTGCACCGCCCCGATGGGCGGTGCCGCCGGGCCGGAACGTCGTGATAACCGGGAGGTTGCGTGTACCTGGGTGCACTCGAATTCGACATCCTGCTGGGTGATGTGCACTCGTTGAAGGAGAAGCGTTCGGTGATCCGGCCGATACTGGCCGAACTCCAGCGCTTCGGGGTGAGCACTGCCGAAGCGGGGGAACACGACCGATACCGCCGCACCCTGCTCGGGGTGGCGATGGTGTCGGTCGGAATGGACCATCTGACGGCCGTGCTGGATCGATGCGAACGGCATGTCGCGGCACGTCCGGAGTTACAGTTGCTGGCAGTACGCCGGCGCGTCTTCGGACCCGAGGACTGACCGGCCGCGAGTGATATCAGCGGTGGCCGCGGTCCGTGCGGCACGTATCGCGCGGACCGTCCCACCGTCGCTGAACAGGGAAAGGAGCGGCCATGGTGGATCAAGCCAGGGCACGCCGGCTCGCCAAGCGGATCTCCGCGATCGTGGCCACGGCAATCGAATACGAAATCAAGGATCCGCGGCTGCGTTTCGTCACCGTCACCGATGCGCGGGTGACCGGCGATCTGCACGATGCGACGATCTTCTACACGGTGATGGGTGAAACCGTCGACGCCGAACCCGACTACGACGCCGCGTCCGCCGGCCTGGAGAAGGCCAAGGGGGTGCTGCGGTCGAAGGTGGGCGCGGGTACCGGGGTGAAGTTCACTCCCACGCTCAGCTTCGTGCTCGATACCGTGCCGGACGCGGCGCGGCAGATGGAGAATCTGCTGGCGCGGGCGCGGGCCGCCGACGACGAAGACCTGGCGGGCCGCCTCGAACAGCCGGTCCCGCATACCGGGTCCCGAATCCGGTCCCCGACCGGCATCGATACGTTCC
>NZ_JBKOOL010000283.1:0-3550 GCF_046764065.1 Nocardia sp. NPDC002869 | reverse complement strand
TGGCGGGCCGTCGGCCCGCCGGCCGGCCTTGTCGAGCATCAGAGCAGACCATAGCTGTCGAACCGCTCGAAGCGGTGTTCTACCGTCGGTCGGGTGTCCACTGAATCCCGGCGCTCGACCATCCCACCTTTCTACGTGATGGATGTCTGGAAAGCCGCCGCCGAACGCGCCCGAACGCACGGCGACGTACTGAGTCTCGCGGCCGGGCAGCCCTCGACACCGGCACCGGCTCCGGTGCTACGTGCCACGAAGGCCGCCATCGATGCCGAATTGCTCGGTTACACGGAAACTTTCGGCATTCTGCCGCTACGCCAGGCGATCGCCGGACACCATCACCGGACCTACGGTTATCCGGCGGATCCCGACGACGTCGTGGTCACCACCGGTTCCTCCGGCGCGTTCACCCTCCTCTTCCTGGCGGCGTTCGATCCTGGTGACACCGTGGTGGTCGCGCGACCCGGCTACCCGGCCTACCGCAATACGCTGGCCGCGCTCGGCTGCCGGGTGGTCGAACTGGACTGTCGCGCCGAGACCAGGTTCCAGCCGACCGTCGCCATGCTCGAAGACCTTCCGGAACCGCCGCGGGGCCTGATCGTGGCCAGCCCCGCCAATCCGACCGGCACCATGATCGATCCGGCCGAACTCGCGGCGCTGGCCCGCTGGTGTGAAGCGCACGGCACCCTGCTGATCTCCGACGAGATCTATCACGGCATCACCTACGGCGGTGAGCGGACCGCCTCGGCCTGGGAGACCTCGCGCGCCGGAGTGGTCATCGGATCGGTGTCGAAGTACTTCTCGATGACCGGCTGGCGGCTGGGCTGGATGCTGGCGCCGCCCGCACTGCGCCCGGCGCTCCAGCGGCTGGCCTCGAATATGACCGTCTGCCCGCCCGCGATCTCGCAGTACGCGGCATTGCACGCGTTCGGTCACGAAGCGCGGACCGAACTCGACGCGCATGTGCACCGGTACGCGATCAACCGCGCCATCCTGTTGGAAGGGCTGGCCGGCCTCGGTATCACCGACCTCGCGCCCGCCGACGGCGCCTTCTACGCCTACGCCGATATCGGGCACCTCACCGACGATTCCATGGCCTGGTGTGCGGATGTACTGGCCAACACCGGGGTGGCGCTGGCGCCGGGTCTGGATTTCGACACAGTCGACGGGCATCGCACCATCCGCCTCTCCTTCGCCGGAGCGACGGCGGAGATCGAAGTGGCGCTCACCCGGCTCCGGGAATACTTGCGGCAGAGCACAGGTCGACACCGTGCCCGGCAATGATTTTCCACAGTACGACAACATCACCGCGTGGATGCGGTAGAAACATCGATGGTTCTTTCCCCTTTCCCTCATTTCGCACGGATGTATTGATGACGACTGGCACGATGGCACGGTGATAACCGCGACGACTCCGAAGGGTGAACGGCGTCGCCAGGCGCTGGTGGCTGCCGCTGCCGAGTTACTGCTCGAAGGCGGTTTCGACGCGGTGCGGCATCGCTCGGTCGCGACCCGCGCCGAACTGCCGCTGGCCTCCACAACCTATTACTTCGAATCGCTCGAGGATCTGATCGCGCGGGCGGTCGAGTTCAGCGGCACCGCCGAACTCGAGGCCATGCGGCGGCGGATCGGCGAGGTGACCCACCGCCGCCGCGGTGCGGAGGCGACCGTCGACCTGGTACTCGACCTGCTGATCGGTCCGGACGGCGTGGACGAGGGCGCGCGCGGGCGGTTGCTCGCCCGCTACGAACGCACCGTCGCCTCGGCCCGGCACCCCGAGCTGCGCGAGGTCCAGCTCCGACTACGCGGGCAGCTGGACGAACTGCTCTCCGATGTGCTGCGCCGATCCGACCGGATGGTGCGGCCCGAACAACTGCGCAGGCTGGTCGCGGTGGTCGACGGCGCGGTGGTCGCCGCCCTCAGCGAATCCGACCCGCAACCCCGCCGGACGGCCCGGGGCGCGCTGCTGGAGGTCATCGATATCGTCGCTCCGGCGACGCACCAGCCGATCGACCGCTACCGGTCATTAGACTGACCGGACGTGACCTCAGACCTGATCCCCAACGTCCTCGCCACCCGCTACGCCAGCCCGCAGCTGGTACATCTGTGGTCTCCCGAGCAGAAGATCGTGCTCGAGCGGCGGCTGTGGCTGGAGGTGCTGCGCGCCCAGGCCGAACTCGGTATCGACGTCCCGCCCGGGGTGGTCGAGGACTATGAGCGGGTCGTCGAACAGGTCGACCTCGCCGCCATCGCCGAACGAGAACGGGTGACCCGCCACGACGTGAAGGCCCGGATCGAGGAGTTCAACGCCCTCGCCGGGCACGAGCATGTGCACAAGGGGATGACCAGCCGCGATCTCACCGAGAACGTGGAGCAGTTGCAGATCCGGCTGTCGCTGGAACATATCCACTCCCACGGTGTCGCGGTGGCCGCCAGGCTGGCCGAACGGGCCGCCGAATATCAGACGCTGGTCATGGCCGGGCGCTCGCACAATGTCGCCGCGCAGGCCACCACGCTGGGCAAACGTTTTGCCTCGGCCGCCGACGAACTGCTCATCGGGCTCACCCGGCTGCGTGAACTCGTCGACCGCTATCCGCTGCGCGGCATCAAGGGCCCGATGGGCACCGCGCAGGACATGCTGGATCTGCTCGGCGGTGACGCCGCGAAACTGACCGCGCTCGAACAGCAGGTCTCCCGGCACCTGGGCTTCACCAGCGTGCTGACCAGCGTCGGGCAGGTCTACCCGCGTTCCCTGGACCACGATGTGCTGTCCGCGCTGGTGCAGATCGGCGCCGCGCAGTCCTCGCTGGCCCACACCATCCGGCTGATGGCCGGCCACGAACTGGTGACCGAGGGTTTCCAGCCGGGCCAGGTCGGCAGCTCGGCCATGCCGCACAAGATGAACACCCGCTCATGTGAACGGGTCAACGGCCTGCAGGTGGTGCTGCGCGGATACGGCTCGATGGCCGCCGAACTGGCCGGCGCGCAGTGGAACGAAGGCGATGTCTTCTGCTCGGTGGTGCGCCGGGTGGCGCTGCCGGACGCCTTCTTCGCGATCGACGGCATGATGGAGACCTTCCTGACCGTCCTGGCCGAATTCGGCGCCTACCCGGCGGTGATCGCCCGCGAACTGGATCGCTACCTCCCGTTCCTCGCCACCACGCGCATCCTCATGGCCGCGGTCCGGGCCGGGGTCGGTCGGGAAGCCGCGCACGAAGTGATCAAGGAGCACTCGGTGGCGGTCGCGCTGGCGATGCGGGAGCAGGGCCGCGAGCCCGATCTGCTGGACCGGCTGGCCGCCGACGACCGGTTGCCGTTGGACCGGGCCGCCCTGGACGCCGCGCTGGCGGAGAAGTCGGCGTTCATCGGAGCGGCCGACGCGCAGGTCGCGGAGGTGGTGGCGCAGGTGGGCAAGCTGGCCTCGGCCTACCCGGAAGCTGCTCGGTATACGCCGTCGCCGATCCTCTGAGTTTCCGGCGCGCCGCACTCTCTCGGTGCCGAGTCTTACGAGGCCCTGAAAGGGTCGAGGCCCGTCCCGCCCCTTGGCCGAAGGTGC